>LELG01000368.1 GCA_001045575.1 Candidatus Burkholderia pumila | reverse complement strand
CGCCGCTGGTGGCGCAACAGTGGGCAGTTGCTCAACAGCGTGCTGAACCTTGCTTACTTTGATCAACTGGGCGTCCCTCGACTCTCATAACCTCAACTCAACTTCCCGAACCGCCCGGTGCGGACCCGCATGCCGGGCGGTGTGGCAGGGGCACGGCGCTACAGCCGTACCCTATGCCGATCAGACCAGCACCAGATTGTCGCGGTGAATCAACTCCGGCTCCAGCATGTAGCCAAGCACGGATTCGATCTTACCACTGGGCTTGCGATGAATCAGCCGCGCCTCCGAACTGCTGTAGTTCGTGATGCCACGCGCCACTTCCTGTACCTGATCGTTCATGCACGCGATGACCTCGCCACGATCGAACGCGCCCTTCACGTCGATGACGCCGATCGGCAGCAGGCTCTTGCCATCTGCCGTGAGCTTCTGCACCGCGCCATCGTCGATAACGACGTGCCCGCGCACTTGCAAGTGATCCGCCATCCACTGTTTGCGCGCGGCCATCCGCGCCATCCGCGCGATCAGTTGCGTGCCGATCAATTCGCCCGATGCCAGGCGCGTCAGCACATCCGCCTCACGTCCGCTCGCAATAACCGTATTCGCGCCGCTGTGCGCCGCGCGCTTCGCCGCGAGAATCTTGGTCAGCATGCCGCCGCGTCCGAGGCTGGAACCTGCGCCGTCGGCCATTTGCTCCAGTTCCGGCGTGCCCGCGTCCACTTGCTCGACCAAAGTCGCGCTCGGATCTTTGCGCGGATCAGCGGTGAACAAACCGCGTTGGTCGGTGAGAATGACCAGCGCATCGCCTTCGATCAGATTGGCGACCAAAGCGCCGAGCGTATCGTTATCGCCGAACTTGATTTCATCTGTGATGACAGTGTCGTTCTCGTTGATGATCGGCACCGTACCCAGGCGCAGCAGAGTGAGAAGCGTCGAGCGCGCGTTCAGATAGCGTTCGCGGTCAGCCAAGTCAGCGTGCGTCAGCAAAATCTGCGCGGTGCGGATGCCGTGCGCGCCGAAGCTGCTTTCATAGACCTGCGCCAGCCCCATCTGACCGACGGCCGCCGCCGCCTGCAACTCATCGATCTCGCGCGGCCGCTTGCTCCAGCCAAGCCGGTGAATGCCTTCCGCAATCGCGCCCGAACTCACCAGTACGACTTCCTTGCCCTGCTCGCGCATCGCCGCAATCTGCGATGTCCAGCGATTAATGGCTGCATGATCGAGCCCGCGCCCGTCGTTAGTGACGAGGCTGGACCCGACTTTCACTACGATTCGCTTTGCTGCGGCAATCACCGAACGGCATCGTGCGCTTCCTCTTGTCATTTTATTCCTTCGCGGCTTCGTCGCGGAAACGGACATCGGCGGCAAGATCTTCCGCTTCCGCCGCACGCGATGCATCCGAGTGCTGCGAGATGTAGTCGAAAATGGCGTAGGTCAGCGCTTCGCAGCCCTGGCCCGTTAGCGCCGAAATCTCGTACACCGGACCCTCCCACTCAAAGCGTTCGAGGAAGTCGTTCACGCGCGCCTCGCGTTCGTCGTCCGGAATCGTATCGAGCTTGTTCAGCACGAGCCAGCGCGGCTTCTCGTACAGCGCTTCGTCATACTTGCGCAGTTCATTGACGATGGCGCGCGCTTCCGCGACCGGATCGACGTTTTCATCGAACGGAGCGAGGCCGACGAGATGCAGCAGCACGCCCGTGCGCTGCAAATGCCGCAGGAAGCGGTGACCGAGGCCCGCGCCTTCCGCCGCGCCTTCGATCAGACCCGGAATATCCGCGATGACGAAGCTCTTGCTCGGCCCGACGCGCACCACGCCGAGATTCGGTGCGAGCGTGGTGAACGGATAATCCGCGATCTTCGGACGCGAGTTCGATACCGACGAGATGAACGTCGACTTGCCCGCGTTCGGCATGCCGAGCAGACCGACATCGGCGAGAACTTTCAGCTCCAGCTTGAGCATGCGGCGCTCGCCGGGCTTGCCGTCGGTCTTCTGACGCGGCGCGCGGTTCGTGCTCGATTTGAAATGCAGGTTGCCAAGGCCGCCCGCGCCGCCTTGCGCGACCAGCACTTCCTGATTGTGCTCGGTCAGGTCGGCAATCAGTTCGCCCGTTTCCTGACCCGTGATGATGGTGCCGACTGGCATGCGCAGCGTGATGTCGTCGCCGCCCTTGCCGTAGCAGTCCGAACCGCGCCCGTTTTCGCCGTTGCGCGCTTGATGCTTCTTGGAAAACCGATAGTCGATCAGCGTGTTGATATTGCGATCCGCGACCGCGTAGATGCTGCCGCCTCGCCCGCCGTCGCCGCCATCCGGTCCGCCGAACGGGACGAACTTTTCGCGGCGCATCGACGCGCTGCCATCCCCTCCGTCGCCGGCGATGACTTCGATCCTCGCTTCGTCAATGAACTTCATGCGTTGCTCCGTCCCGTGTTTTCACTCTATTTTGCTGTGACTCGCGTGTGCCGGTCACTGATAACCATTTCTTTCGATAATCGGGATAGGGGCAGGCCTCACGGCCCGCCCCTTCCACACCACAGTGTGTACGGGTCCGTACACGGCGGTTCGGATCCGCTGTCCGGCTAGACATTCAACGATGAAAGACCAAGCGATCGCAGAAAGCGATTTGTC
>LELG01000367.1 GCA_001045575.1 Candidatus Burkholderia pumila | reverse complement strand
GTCAATGCCTTGAGTTGTTCGCGCTCCGAGTCACTCAACACGAGTTCCGCCTTGGGTCTTCCGCTCTTCGCCACATCTTGGAGTACGTGCCGTCCATCGCACAGTAAGCAGCTAATCATTCAATTAATTTTTAACTCATAATACTAGGTCAGCGCGCTTTCATTTCCGGCCGTCTGTCTCGATATTCGGCACAGCCTCCGCTTCAGCGCGTGCCCGCGCCGCCCCGGCGATGGTCCCGACCGGCCCGCCTGTCAGCACGTAGCCGAGCGCGCCGCCCGCACCCGCTCCAATGGCGGCGTGCGTCTGCTGGCGCGACAGGCCCGAGCAGGCGGCGAGACTGGTCAAAAGCGCGGTGACTGCGGCAAGTTTGAGCGTCGTTTTCATGATTAGCTTCCTTTTCTGATCGTTGTAATGTTTCCGGCGAGCCAATCTTAAAAAAAGCGCGCATCCGCCTTTCAATGCGATTTATCTCCCGTTACGGCCGTTACGCCCTGCGTGACAGTGCATCGGCTTAATGAAACCCGCAACCGCGCGACGCCTGCTCCGGACAGTTGCGTAAGGTAGAATCATCTTCATATATTCAAAGCGTTCCGGGCACGAAAACCGCCTTCCGAACCGTTCAATTACGCAGCAGCAGCAGCACGCTCGCACTCTTTTCCGCATGAACACCGATCGCAACGACGCCCCCGCGCCATCCAATTTCATTCGCAACATCATCGAAGATGACAACCGCTCCGGCAAATGGTCGCAGCGCGTCGAAACGCGCTTCCCGCCCGAGCCGAACGGCTATCTGCACATCGGGCATGCGAAGAGCATTTGCGTGAACTTCGGCCTCGCGGCGCAATACGGCGGCGTGTGCCATCTGCGTTTCGATGACACCAATCCGGAAAAGGAAAGCGTCGAATACGTGGAATCGATTATCGACGCCGTGGAATGGCTCGGCTTTGACTGGAACAAGAACGGCACCGAACACAAGTACTTCACCAGCGACTATTACGACAAGCTGTACGAATACGCGGAAATGCTCATCAAGAAGGACCAGGCGTATGTGGACAGTCAGACGGCGGAAGAAATGCGCGCCACGCGCGGCTCGGCCACCGAGACGGGCATCAACTCGCCTTACCGTGACCGCACGCCGGAAGAAAACCTCGACCTGTTCCGCCGCATGAAGACCGGCGAGTTCAAGGAAGGCGAGCACGTGCTACGCGCGAAGATCGACATGGCGTCGCCGAACTTCAATATGCGCGATCCGGTAATTTACCGCATTCGCTTCGCGCATCATTACCGCACGGGCGACAAGTGGTGCATCTATCCGATGTACGACTACGCGCATTGCGTGTCGGACGCCATCGAAAACATCACGCACTCGCTGTGCACGCTGGAGTTCGAGGATCATCGGCCGCTGTATGACTGGTTCCTTGCGCAGCTTGCGAATGACGGCGTGTTCCAGCGCCCGCTCCCGCAACAGATCGAATTTTCGCGCCTGAACCTGACGTACGCGATCACCAGCAAGCGCAAGCTGCTGCAACTCGTGCAGGAAAATCACGTCGATGGCTGGGACGATCCGCGCATGCCGACCATCGTCGGTGTGCGTCGCCGCGGCTTCACGCCGGAAGCCATTCGCCTGATGGTCGAGCGCGTCGGCGTGACCAAGGTCGATTCGTGGATCGACATGAGCATTCTCGAAGGCGCTCTCCGTGACGATTTCGACGAGAAAGCGCCGCGCGTCATTTGCGTGCTGGATCCGCTGAAGCTCACCATCGACAACTATCCGGAAGGACAGACGGATGCGTGCAGCGCGCCGGTGCATCCGCATCATCCGGATCGGGGTGTGCGTGAAATTCCGTTCTCTCGTGAACTGTGGATCGAGCGCGAAGACTTTCAGGAAACGCCGTTGAAGGGCTATTTCCGGCTGTTCCCGGGTAACAAGGTGCGGCTAAAGTATGGCTTCGTCGTGGAATGCACGGGCGCAGAGAAGGGGGAGAACGGCAATGTGACCGCCGTGCATTGCAACTACTTCCCGGACAGCAAGTCGGGCACGGAAGGCGCGAACAACTACAAGGTCAAGGGCACGATCCACTGGGTCAGCGCCGCGACCGCGTATGCCGCCGAAGTGCGCCTGTACGACCACCTGTTCAAAGAGCCGCAGCCGGGCGCGGGCGGCGCGGAGTTTCTGGACGCGCTGAATCCGGATTCGAAGCGTGTCGTGAACGCGTATCTGGAGCCTTCCGCGCGTGAGGCGAAAGCCGAAGACCGCTTCCAGTTCGAACGGCACGGCTACTTCGTCGCGGATCGCGTGGATTCGAAGCCGGGCAAGCCGGTGTTCAACCGCATCGTCAGTTTGCGGGATAGCTGGGGCAAACCGGCTTAAGCGTCATCACCGGGGCGCCGCACTTGCATGCGGCGCCTTTTTTTCATGTGCGCCCATGCTGGGCGCACACTCGTGGGTGCAAGTCCCGCCATAAGCTGGTCACAGCGAATGAAGCGAAGCGCAACCGCGAAAGGGTGACCGGACGTGGGGAGGAAGCATGAAGCGAAACTGCGAGCCGATGGACAAGGCTAACCGGATAAAAGGCGTTGCCGAACAGGGCGAGCGGGCATGTAACCGCGAAGCTCTCGCGCTTAAGGGTCAGGCGGCGTAGATGCGGCGGGTGTG
>LELG01000366.1 GCA_001045575.1 Candidatus Burkholderia pumila | reverse complement strand
GCGGGTACTGCCACCTCAGTTCAAGCACGATTTACGCTCGCGCTCGTGCGCTTGCCGTCTGCTCGCTCGAACCGAGGCGTCGAGTTTTTTAGGTACGCGTTCTCCAGACGAAGGTAGTTCAGCTCGTCAAGAAGTTCTTCCCGGCTACATGCAGCGTCTCCAGATGCTGCTGGTTTGGCGTTGGAATCAGATTTCTTCATCTTTTTGTTGTGACTACCACGGGAGCCAAAAGACAATGCCTCAGCGCCGCCCTCATTGTATTGACGCTCTCCCAGTTACCGATAACGTCAAGCCTACGTATATCGAACAGTGCAGCTGCTTGACGATACGAGAGACCGTCCTCTCGCACGCGCGCCAATACTGATAGCTTGAAAGCCGCTGAGTAACATGGCTGGCGGCGTTGTCTCACTGACCGGTGCTCAACTCGCTCTTTTTCTCGAGGAATTCGACTGGTGTCACCCGATCGATGCAGCCCGACCACGCAGCGCTTTGTAACTTTGTAAACGTGTGTGACAACGCGCGCCTGGCTCAGCGCACGAGCGTATGCTGACTGTATGTCATCCAGCGACGCTATCCTTCCAGACGACGTTGAGGCCCTGAGGCTCTCTTGCTCGCGCGTGAGACGGCGTTACGTGAGCGCGAGGATGATCTCGCGAATCTCCGCGACACCGTCATAACACTTCAGAGGACTCTCTCTGACCGCACCCTCGAAATCGAGTACATGAAGCTTTGGATTGCGAAGCTCCAGCGCATGCAGTTCGGGCATAAGTCGGAGAAGATCGACCACCAGATAGAACAGTTGGAACTACGTCTCGAAGATCTTCAGGCCGACGACGGCGCAGCAACCGTCGAGGCACCGACGCGGCCCCGCCCTGAAGGTGGCAAGTCGACGGGCGCAAACCACTTCCGGGCCATCTCCAGCACGTCGACGTTGTTCACCAACCCGATGACGCATGCTGGCCGCAATGCGGGTGGCGTACTTAGTGACCTCGGTGAAGATGTTGCCGAGCAAAACTTGACTATGTTCCCGGGCATTGGCGTTTAATCCGTCACCGGCGGCTCAAAAAGGCCTGTACCTGTTGCGACTGCATCGTTCAGGCGGGCGCCCAATCGGCCAATCGATCGAGGCATGCCAAGCCTCGGACTCTTCGCACACGTTCTGGCTGGGAAATTCTGCGACCACCTTCCTCTGTAACGGCAGTCCAGTGATTTACGCGCGTGATGGCGTGCAGCTCAGCCGTTGCACCGTCATGAAAGGCACCCCAGCTGCGCAACCAACTTGCGGCTGCTCCAGTGCGTCGAGCCGTCGGCCGGTGTGACAGTCGCATTCCTCGAGAAAAGAGCGAGTTGAGCACCGGTCAATGAGACAATGCCGCCAGCCATGTTACTCAGCGGCTTTCAAGCTATCGGCGCGCGTGCGAGAAGACGATTTCTCGTATCGTCAAGCAGCTGCACTGTTCGACATACGTAGTCGTACCTTGCGCCGCAGTGTATAGTCGAGCACTCGCCGCGCCTTAAGACGCGCATCGCATCGCAGTTCGTTCATGATCGTGATCGTCCCGCGCGAGAGGCCCCTTCGTCGAGCAGCAGGATCAACCGCGCTCGCCTTACCTGGCCAACGGCCATCGTTCGGCTGCGCTGCATCGACAGCAGTTCTTCGCGCTCAGCTTCACTCAGATTTATTTTGCCCATGCATTTTTAGATAAGTGCAATTTCATTGGTTCGATGGACTAGTGCCTGTGATTATCGCGGTCCGATTCGGCCGGATGGGCTTAAGTTGCTTCGATCTGAATCATGGGACGCAAATCCGTGCCAGTAAGTTTCCAGTTGCAGTTTGAAAGCGTCAGATTCGTGATATGACGTCCCCACAATCCGTAGGCTGGAACGGGATTGCCACCGGGGTCAGGATATCGCGTACCTATTTCATGCCGGGGATTCGGTACTTTATTACCTGTGTACGCCTTAACGCCCAGATTAACATTAGTCAGCACAACATCGGTAATAGGCTTGTCTTTGAAGCCGGAAAACCACGAGCCATTCGGACCGTTGTTTTCCCCCGAGATCTGATCAAACACAATTCGCTGAATGCTTCCGACTGGAGGTTTTTTCTGACCGGGTATTAGTCGGAATCGATCTCCGATTCCGATAAAGAGCGGGCTGAGCGCTTTGTTAATTGTACATTTCGAGACCAGAATGTTTGAAAGGGAGCCGCCATCCGTGCTTTCCCAAGAGATGCCGCCTATAACATCGAACGGATGGTAATGAAGATGCAGTTTTTGGTAAAGCAAAGTACGATCGGTTTTAGGGCCGCTGAGAGTGCAATTATAGACAAGGATATTTTTAAAAGACCCTTGTGTGTCGGTTCCAATTTTGAGTGCATTTGTGCTGCTGTAGGATTGGCAATTTTTCACAAGCACATTTTGCAGCAAGCCTCCTGCGGAACCTTTGAAGCAAATTCCGTCGTCTTCGGAGTCGATAACGCAATTTCTCAAGATAACCGATTTGCAACCGTCGATATCGATGCCATCGTTATTGATGTTAGATATGTTGGAAACCGTAATATTCTCGACCAAAAGATTATTGCACAACAGATAAAGTTGCATCCATGAAGCCGCGTTAATCATCGTAACCTTGCTAACATGTATCTTGTCACACTCGATGATC
>LELG01000365.1 GCA_001045575.1 Candidatus Burkholderia pumila | reverse complement strand
GTGTAACTACTCCGACCTCTGCTGACTTCTCGCTGCGGCTCGACGCCGTCACCCTTTCAGGCATGAGGCAAGATCTCCCCAGGTAAGAACCCACTCCTTCATCGCACAACCGCCGCATCTACGCCGCCTGACCCTTAAGCGCGAGAGCTTCGCGGTTACATGCCCGCTCGCCCTGTTCGGCAACGCCTTTTATCCGGTTAGCCTTGTCCATCGGCTCGCAGTTTCGCTTCACGCTTCCTCCCCACAATCAGTCGCCCTTTCGCAGTTGCGCTTCGCTTCATTCGCTGTGACCAGTTTATGGCGGGACTTGCACCCACGAGTATGGGCGTACACGTCAAAAAGCATGGCCGCTCACGAATGCCATGCTTCCTCGACTACCAGCGCAAACCGCTTACTTCACGAGCTGCCCGTTACGTGTCACGTCGATTGCCGTTGTACCGAGATGCGTTGCCATCACGCTGTCGCCAACCTTGAATTTGTCGAGCTGGATGTCTGGTTGCACGTGCATGGTGATGACATGCTTCGGACCAGCGAGCGTCACTTCGCGCGTCTGAGCATCGTATCTTCTGGATAACAGCGACGACCTGCACGCCCGCCGTCTTCACGACCACGCCGCCCGATGCAGGCAGCGTCTCCTGCGCCGTCACTCACTGCTCGACGCCCTTCGGATCGACCTTGTCCGCTGACATGAGCACCGCGCCGCGATACGACATGTGCACTTCGTCGCCCACCTTCAGCTTCTTCACGTCGGCGATGGTCGGGTCGACATCGATCACGACGAGATTGCCCTTCGGACCTTTCACTTCGACGCTGTTCGTGTCCAGGAAGACCTGCGTGATCCTGGCGACGAGATTCATGGCGACGCCGTCCCCAACGGCCTGCACGGCACTCGCGGGCTGTGCCGTGACCGGCATCGGGGCCGCCTAGGCCCGCGCTCGCCGCAGCCGTTGCCGAAATCAACCGGCTAAAACAGAAAGTACGTTGTTGCATGTATTGCTCCAGACAAGGATTGGGCCAACATGACCCGGACAAGAAATTCGACAAGTGCGAAGCGAAATACGAGGTCCGCTTTTGATTGCGGTCACTTTCCTCTATAAGGCGAATGAACACTGCTCAATTTAATGTCGTAAGGTTATCTAATCAAGAGCATTGCGCCTGCTAATTGAGCAGGTTTGAAACATTAAGTTGAAGTGTGACGTCAGGAGTTGTTCGTTATCCGAAATCAACTATTCGAGGGGCGGCGGACAAGCATGCACATCGATTGCTTCAATGAAGAAACGTCAGCCAATCGGTCCGATAACATGCGACTCGTCGACTGGAACAGTCAATGGGGACGCGGCGTGGATGGCCGCGTCGATCTTTCACGTATCGTCACCGAAGCAAAAGCGCCGCACGATTTCGACGTGCTCGTGCTTCAGGAAGTGGCGCGCGGTTTTCACGAGGGCGAGCAGGCAGGCGGTCTCAAGGGAGGTCCGTCCGCCGATCAGTTCGCCGAACTCGAAGCGCTCGTTCCGGGCGCGACGGTGATCGATGGTATCGGCTCCGATTTGCCGCCCGTGGGCAACGGCGTCACGCGCCGGCAGTTCGGCAATGCCATCGTCAGCCGTCTGCCCTTGCGGCAAGTGCTGCGCCACTCGCTGCCCTGGCCGGCGGATCCGGCGAAACCATCTATGATGCTGCGCATCGCGCTGGAAGCGGTTATCGAGACGGATGTCGGGCCTGTGCGCATCATCAGCACGCATCTGGAATTTTACTCGGAGAAGCAGCGGCTGGCGCAGGTCGCGCGTTTGCACGAACTGCATGCCGAAGCGTGCGCGCACGCCCACCAGCCCGCGCATGCGGAAAGCCAGGCCAGCCCGTTCGCCGATACCGCGCGCCCGCTGTCCGCCATTGCCTGCGGCGATTTTAACAGTGTATTCGGCGACTCAGCTTATAACGCAATGCTCGATCCCATCGCCGATGCGCCTTCGTTCATCGATGCGTGGACCTGTTCGCATCCGCACGACGCGCGCGCCGCGACCGTCGGCCTTTACAACCGCGATCAATGGCCCGATGGCCCGTTCGCGTGCGATTTCATTTTCGTGACGGAAGATTTGCGCGCCCGTATCGTCTCGGATGCGAGGCGGATCAGCGGAGCCGTTCGTCGGACCATCAGCCACTGTGGCTCGAACTGCGCTGACATCGCTATGATGGAGCCCAGCGATAATCGTTGGAAACGGTCGCGCAGCAGATGCTTAAGTTTGAATTAAGAAAGCTTCCGTAATCTGAGCACTAACCGACCCCCTATCTCCTCCTTATGGCCGGCCGCGCACAGCGGCCGTTTTTTTGGTGCGCCGCGCATGCGCAACAGCTTGGGGATGCGAGTTTCCTGTCCAACCTGATGGTGGTAAAGGACTAGCGAAATGCAAGGGCGTCGTCGTGAGGCGGGGTTTGAAGGAAGTGTGTACCAAAGCCACGACCTGACGAACAGAAACCAGGGCCTACCCGGGCGGACGAGCGAGCCCGGGCCCGGGGTGGTAGATCTGGCGGGTGTGTGGTGAAGGCGGTTGAGCTTACCTCGGGAGATCTGCGCGGTGTCCTGCAATCAGGACTGACCGACTCGTAAGAATCGCTGACCGCCGCGCAGGAGTCAGCAGCGGGCATAAGGCTCAAACGGAGAGGAGCGGCGA
>LELG01000364.1 GCA_001045575.1 Candidatus Burkholderia pumila | reverse complement strand
GGCCCAGACAGGCACTGTTCAAGGGTCGAAATAAACCACATCGCGGGGACCGAAAGTGGGTCAACGGCTGGTGACCTGAACAAATTGCTAATCGGTTGCAGGTAGATTTCCCGGATGATGAGTCTATGCGCATCTTTCACGAAGCCATTTATCAAGCGCTTTATATGAATGAAAACACAATGGTCTTCTACGATAATACTGTACTGTCCAAAAGGTACAGACCTGTCCTGGTGGAGCGTTCGGGAAATCCAAGCCGTTGCTAATACGTTGAACTTAAGGCCGCGGAAAACTCTTGGATCGAAGATGCCTGCGGAAGCCCTGGACGAATACCTAAAAATCTGTTCAACAAGCCGGTGTTGCGACGACCGGTTGAATCCGCCCTGTATCCACGGTTTAAGAGACGTAAGGCTGGGTCAGAGCTTTCCCAAGTAAGGCGCATCGATGATAAAGATGCGTCATTTTTAGGACTGCTCCGTCCTGACAATCTCGAATCCGGAAAAGCTTCGTATTACACAAGGCGCTTTCAAGGACGGCGAACCGCAAACGGTGAGCGCTATGACATGCACGCCTATTCCGCGATGCATCGCATTTTGCCGTTCGAATCTTATGTTCGCGTGACCAATGTGGTGAGAAAGAAATCGGTGATCGTGCGCATCAACGATCGCGGGCCGTTCATCGAGGATTGCGTCATCGACCTTTCGGTTGCGGCGGCAAGCCTGATCGGCTTGCGAGGATCGGGCAGTGCGGAAGCCACGCTCGAACCTATTTCCGCCGCTAAAGCGCGCGCGGAAATATCGGACTCCCTTCGAATCAGGCCGACACACACACACGTTGACGGCGTCAAGCACAAAAAATCCCGTAAAACCCGTGTGTCCTGAGAACTGATATGATGTTAATAATACGCGTCGAAAGCGCGTACCGCCGATATCCGATCCGACACATGAACCTATCTTCTCGGGCCGTTTTGCTCGGTTCGCTTCTCAAGAGCGTTTCGCGCTCGTTCTATCTGACGCTACGCATTCTGCCCGGCGCAATGCACGATCCCATTGGTCTCGCCTATCTGCTTGCGCGCGCAGCGGATACGATCGCCGACACGTCGCTCATTTCGCCGCAATGCCGCCTCGAACTGCTGTTGTCCTTTCGTGCCCAGGTGAATGGCGCGCTTGACGAAGCCGCGCTGCGTGATATCGCAAGCGAAGTTGCGGGCCAGCAAACGCAACCGGACGAACGCGTCTTGCTCGAATCTTTAGGCGACGTACTCGCCATTCTTCCTCAACTCAGCGCAAGCGATGCCGCCGCCGTGCGTGATATCGTCACCACGCTTACTACCGGCATGGAATTCGATTTGCGCACGTTTCCCGATGAAACATCGGGACAAGTCGTCGCGCTCGAACAATTCGACAAACTCGATAGCTATACCTATCTCGTCGCGGGCTGCGTAGGCGAGTTCTGGACGAAGATGACATATGCGCACATGCCGGGCGTGCTTAAGGAATCGCCGGACACGATGCTTGAGCGCGGCGTGCGCTTTGGCAAGGCATTGCAGATGACTAATGTGCTGCGTGATTGCGCCAGGGATCTCTGGATCGGCCGTTGTTATTTGCCGACGTCGATGCTTGTTTCTCATGGCCTCACGCCACACGATCTTCTCAAGCCCGAAATGTCGGAACGTGCACGTCCGGTGCTTGAGGAATTGTTAAGCACCACGCTAACGCTTTACAAGGACGCGATCAGCTATGCGCTTGCCATTCCCTCAGGCGCGATCCGTTTGCGCCTCGCATGTTTATGGCCAGTCATGATCGGCCTGGACACGCTCGTGTTGCTTGCGCGTAACCATGCGTGGCTCGACCCTCAGCAAATCTCCAAGGTTCGCCGCAACGATGTATATCGCATCATGGCGGCGTCCTTGCCGATGGTTGCATCGAATGGCTTAGTGCATAATTGGGCGGCCAGGCGCATACAAGTCATCGATGCAACTCGGCCATGATCCGCTTGGCCAGAAAGTCGCAAGGCGGCCGGCGCGATGCCGAGCTGCGCGTCAGCACCACTCGAGCGTGCCGATATCCCCGGCAAGCCTTGCGCCTGACCGAGCAACGTGAAATGCGCGGGCACGGCGCATTTGGCGAGCGGCGTGACGGCAAGACTGGCTTCGGCCATTGTTAAAAGGAGGCCTAGCAAGCTGGGCTCTCATAAGACGTTCGGTAAGGAATTTGCGCCTGTTCGAGCGCACGAATGGCGTTCTCTCTCGCCACGTTCTCTGGCAAAAATACCGTGATTGGCAAGGGACGTTCGCGCCAGATTTCAGTGGCGCAGGGCGCGGCGGCCCATACCATTGGTTCATGGCGCACGAAGTCGCCTGCAAGGCCTTTGACGCGGATGGCAAAGACGAGGTCCACCGTGCCGCCTTTAACCATTGGCGCAAGCGCCAATGGTTAAAGACCAACCCACCTAAATTTCCATCTTAGAAGCTGTTGCGAAATTACGGAGTCGGTCACGAAGTCGATACCATCCAGAGGTTCTGACTCGCGGCGAGTCGACGAAGATCAAGTTCATCATGCGCGCCATCTCTACGATTTGCGCAGCGCTTTGCGCATCATCCATAAATTGCCCAACGCAAATAACGGCGTGATTTGCGCGGTGTTCTTTGCCAGCCCCGGTATCGCGTCTTCA
>LELG01000363.1 GCA_001045575.1 Candidatus Burkholderia pumila | reverse complement strand
GTAGGGTCGCGTCGTCTTTAGAGTGAATCCATCAGGTTTTGCGACTGCTGATAATTGATGACGTGAACGGCCAAACGGCCTGACGGACACCCTGGCAGGTTACAAGCTTCCTGAAGCTGCTGCTGTTGGAATGATGATGAGCAACAGCAGCAGCGCCGACACGCCCAGCACTTCCGACACGCTTTCCACGCCGTGAATGAAGCCCTTCGCGGCCGACCAGCAGCACGATACCGAACAGGAACTGCAGCAGAATCGAGCCGAGCGACGTCTTCATGTCGAGCCGCGAAATGAACAGCGTTTCGGGCGCTTCCGTGCCGTGCCCGCTTTCCACGAGCGATGCAGACGCGCGGAACGTGCAAACAACGACATACGCCACATACACGCCGACCAGCCCGACCGAAAACACCGCGCGCACCGGCCACGCGTGATGCGACACGAACATCGCCGCGCAGGCGATCAGGAACGCGAACAAAAAGAAGTTGAGGTCGCCCATGAAGCCGGTGCGTTCGGGCATTACATGTCCCTTCAGGCCGCGCGACTTGATGATGGCGCACGTCATCAGAAATGTTGAAAGCGTGGCGAGCATCAGCGGCGCACCGAGAATCGCGCCCACGCCGATTTCCTCATTCATCGCGCGGCTGGGCGTGCCGCCAAGCCGCGCGATGATCGGCACCGTCGTTTCAGGCAGCGCCGTGCCGATCGCCGCGAACAGCGATCCGGTGATGCCTTCGGAAATGCCGAGCCGTTCGCCGAGATATTCGAGCGCGTTGGTGAAAAGTTCGGAGGCGATCAGAATGACCGCGAGCACAAAGATGGAAGACGCCTGCGGAAGCCCTGGACGAATACCTAAAATCTGTTCAACAATTCGGTGTTGCGACGACCGGTTGAATCCGCCTTGCCACCCATTGCCTGAGTGATGAAACGTCAACAGCGTGACGCTTCGCAACGGCCCTCAGGCTGAGATGGCCTGAGCAGTAATCCTTGGCGGCGGCGAGCTTTGTCTGCTCTTTGTATTTTCCCATAAACTCCTCACGGTTGAGCCCAACCTTTGGGATTCGGTTCATTTTGTGGGGACACGATGATTCCTTGGTCGGACGTCAGCGAACCACGATGCGCCACGCCCCGTCCGACCAAGGAACGGCTGGTGCATCGATGGTCTCGCCAAACTGGACCGGTCGAACGCGCCACGGCAGCGAAGCCGAGGATGTTGACGCGTTCTCTTTCCATTGCGGAAGGAAGGCTACTCCCCAAAGACGGGGCGGTGTAAGTATAGCCCAATGCACCCGTTTTCGGCAAGCCGCGCATAAGCTTATGAGGATCGAATCCGTTGTCGCGGTAATATCGTTCGCTAATACTAGCCGCGCGGGCGCGGTGTTTGCAGTGTTTGCTGTTTTTGGTCAGCCTTAATCGGCGCAGCACGTCCATCTCATTGCCATAAAAACGAAACGTTGTGTGACCTCAAGGTCACGGGAGATCTCATGCGTCTGAAATATCTCGCCGCCGTCGCCCTCGCCTTCTCACCGATGCTCACGCTCGCCAAGCCGCTCACCGTCTACACAGAATCGAGCCCGGACGGCTTCGATGTCGTGCAGTTCAATTCGCTCGTGACGACGAACGCATCCGCGGATCGCATCTTCAACACGCTCGTCTCTTACGATGAAGTGCAGAAGAAAGTCGTGCCCTGGCTCGCGGAAAAGTGGGACGTCAGCAGGCGTCACGTTCCATCTGCGTCCGAACTGCAGTTCCAGACCACCGATTACTTCAAGCCCACGCGCGCCCTGAATGCAGATAACGTCGTCTTCACGTTCATCACACGCATGCTGGACGACAGCAATCCGTGGCACAAGGTTGCCGGCGCGAGCGGCTTCCAGCATGCGCAGTCGATGGGCCTCGTAAAACTCATCAAGTCCGTCACCAAGGTCGATGACCACACGGTCAGGTTCGAACTCAACGAGCCTAACGCGACGTTCGTGCCGATATCGAGCTTGCGCTTGAACATCATCGGCACGATATCCGCTGCGCTGCACGGCTTTGCTGCGCACGCCTCTCGCACTTCCGCCAGCCGCGCACGATGATGTTCCCTTAGCTGACCAATCCGCGTCTTCACGCCACGAAACGGCTTGCCATGCGATGGCAACGCGAGCGTGTCTTCCGCCATCGACTCATAACACGCAAGCGATTTCAGATACAACGCCAGCGGATTCCCTTCCGGCTCGATGCCGAACATCGATACGTTTGTCGAGATATGCGGCAACACCATGTCGCCTGAGATGAGCAGCTTGTCATCGGCACAATAGAGCGGAGCGCGCTGTGTTCCGGCGAATGCCCGAAGCCTGCGACGACTTCCCAATCGCGCGCGCCGATTCTGATGAGATTGCCATCGCGGATGCGCCGGTATTCCGGCGGAATGGATGCACGAACGTCGGGTAATAACTGTCGCGCTTGCGCAAGGCATCGAGCGATGATTCGTCCGTCAAACCATGCGCCGCGAAGTACCGCGCGGCGCGCTCGCCGCCTGCGTTCGAACTATCGCCGGCAGCCATGACGCGGCCCATTGCGTATTCGCCCAGTGAGATCCACAGGCGCGCGTTCCAGCGCTTCCTGTCGTCGCCATTGCAGATCCAGTCCGCGAGTCCGAGATGATCCGGATGGTTGTGCGTGACGATCACGTGCAGCACGGGCAAACCGT
>LELG01000362.1 GCA_001045575.1 Candidatus Burkholderia pumila | reverse complement strand
ATTTCAAGCGCATTCTCACCGCCGCAGACGATGACGCCGCGCTGCGCATTCCGGCCAGTGCGAGAAAGGAGTTCGTCGCCGTCGAGCTGCAACCTGGTGTCACCATCACCGTTGCGACCTCGCGCTTTGCAGAAAAAGCCCAGTACGCTACCTTTATCAAGGATCTCGGCGCGAATGATATTCTCGTGCGCGAGGAGATGACGGCCGACGAAGCAGTCATTGCGGCCATTTATGCGGGCAAGTCGGTCTCCTCCGCCAACTCGGTCGTTCGCGAAGCGAGCCGTGCGATCGGTAACTTTCGAGACATCGTTGAAGCGGCGCACGCGTATGGGGCTAGCGACATCCACTTTGAACCGCGCGAATTCAACACCGAAGTAGAAGTGCGCTTCCGCGTGAACGGCGACTTGTACACGTATCGCCGCATGCCCAAGGCGATCGTGCGGCGCGCACTGTTCGCGGCATACAGTGACCTCGTACAGCGCAACACGAACTCGGGTAACAGCTTCCAGCCAAGCGCGCCGCAATCGACGATGATTCCGCTCGTCGTCAAGACCGATACAGTCAATCTCCGCTGGCAGTCTTCACGGCTCGTGGGCGGCTACGACGTCGCACTGCGTTTGCTCGATGGCAACTTCAAGAACTATTCGGTCCTGCTGCCAAAGGACATGGGGCTGGAAAAGAGCCAGCTTGAGCTGATCGACACGCTGAATTACGTGAGCAGTGGTATCACGGCCCTGACCGGCGAGACCGGCTCAGGCAAGACGACGCTACGCGCGCTGTCGTACATGTTGCCCGACCGCGAGCTGAAGAAGCAGTTCGCCGTGAACGAGCCGTCCGAATATCCCATGCCGTGGCTTTCGGACTATTCCATCATTCGTCGGCCTGACGAGACCGACGATGAGGCCAATCGAAAGTATGCGGAAGTCATCCGAACGCTTATGCGACAGGACCCGGACGATCTCACTATCGGCGAGGTGCATGATCGCTTGGTGATGGCCCGCGTTGCTGAACTTGCACTGACCGGACACCCGGTTCGCTTATCGCTTCATGCGGGCGAAATTATTGCGGCGGTCATGCGTGTGGCGGGCGGCCGCCTGCAACTGCCGATCGACGAGCTTATGTCCGAAGGTTTCGTTAACGCCGTCGGCAATCAGAAGCTTATTCCGGCCCTGTGCGAGCACTGCCGCCTGGAAGGTCTGTTCACGCGGAACGGCAAAGTCGCAGGCGGCACGAAGCGACCTTCGCTCGCGGCGGAATTGTACCGTCCGACGTCCGAGTTTCTTGAGCGCGTCGCTGAGCGTGATTGGGCAGGCCCACGGCGCGTGTAGCGTGGGGAGCATCGTACCGGGTTCGGTGACGCGGACATGGCCGGAAAGACGCTCTATGAGCACGCTCTTTTCAAGGCCTCGCGCGGTTTGATTGACTCACAATTCATCAACCGTTCGATGCAGTCGTTCGCGCAATATCGCGTGATGCCGGGCGTTGACGGCTTGATGGTCTAAGCCGGATCAGTCATGTTCAACGCCTTGCTACCCAAGCAACCCCCGCTTGCCTTTGCCTACTGGCGGTTTCAGAAGGTTCGCGAAGATTGCTATCGCGAAACACGCTTTGATATCGCGGCCAAGGGGCTTCGAAACACAGAAACGCTGTTCGACCGGCTCAAGATCTACGAGCAGCGTTGCCGCAATCGCGGACGCAGCGAATGGCGGGTGTTCGCAAGCATTCGCGAGACCATGCAGCGCGGCGAAAGCTTCGCGCTGGCGATCAAACCATTCGTCCCAAATGACGAATACGCCTTGCTCGACATCGCGGACGAATCCTCGCGCGAAGATGCTGTGGTTCGGGGCTTCGAGTTGGCCGAAATGGCGGCGAAGGCCAAACGCGTCTCGTCGTCGACGACCTCCATGCAGATGGCCTATCCCGCATTGCTGCTGGTCTACATGTACGCGTACTGCATGCTCTTCGGTGGGGTGATCTTCCCGCAGATCATCGACGTGCGCCCTTTGGATCAATGGCCGGAACTCGGACTCTTCCTCTATCACATCGACACCTTCTGCTACCAGTGCTGGTGGTTGACGCTTACGGTTCTTATCGGATTGGTGTTGGCGTATTTCTCGAGCCTCAAACGCTGGGCTGGACCGATTCGCGATCGGTTCGACCGCATGCTGCTGTGGCGTAACCGACGCGATCTGCGCGCGGCGCTGCTGATCGTCTCGCTGGGCTTGTTCGATTCGAACCTGACTTTGCGTGCAGCGCTCGAGCGGCTCATGAAAACGGCCGATCCGTGGTTGCGTTGGCATCTCGCCACGATGAATCGACGCCTAACCGTGCGTTCGGATGAAACCCATGCGTGTCCTCGACACCGGAATCTTTCCGGTGGTAATCGTCGACACGATCACCGATGCCGCAGGTCGTGATCAGTTCGAGGCAGCCATCAAGAGTCTTGGACGCCGCGAATCGCTGGATCGCGTCGTTGACGCCGTCAAGCGCAACGCGCGCCTGACGCACTACATCCTGCTCGGCTTTGCGGCCGAGCTTTTTCTCACACTCGGCATTGGATCCTACTACAAGCGTGCCTGAGCACCGATGGCATCACGGTGCGCGAACAGTTGCAGCGTGTCTTCGGCCATTACGGCTTGCCACAACAAATCAACGTGGATAACGACGCACCGTGGGGCTCGTCAAGCAAGGCCG
>LELG01000361.1 GCA_001045575.1 Candidatus Burkholderia pumila | reverse complement strand
GCTGTCTGGGCAGCAAGGGACCGGTCCACCCCTCGCACTGTCAGTTCCCGAAAGCGGTTGTTGTCGCGTCGCCACTGCTTCCAGAAGAAGCAACGAACCCGGCGGCACACCTATTCGTCCAGACGCTAAAGGACACTCGGCGTTTCGCAGAATCCAAAGTAGCCGCGCCATCCAGTCAGATAACGGTTCAGCATGCCGATCAGTTGGTCAACGCTGACCCCGTGCGAGTGCTGGGTCATCTCCCGGATTCGCTCCTTGAAGCGCGTCAGAGCCTTGGGCGCAATCCGCCGTTTGACCTGTACGCCACTCAAGAAGGTAAAGCCCAGAAACTTCCGCGCGTGAGGCTCGGCCACCGCACTCTTCGACTCGTTGACCTGCAACCTGAGCTTGCCGGTGAGCAAGGCTTTCAGCCCCGCCATTACCCCGCTGGCCCGCGCGTTCGCTGCGTACATAGACGTTACAGTCGTCGGCGTATCTCGCAAATCGCAGTCCGCGTCGCTCAGGTTCCCGGTCGAGTTCGTCGAGCATCATTCTGGATAACAACGGTGACAGCGGACCGCCCTGGAGCGTCCCTTTGTCCGTTGCGCCAATCAGCCCGTCTTCCAGCACGCCCGCCGTCAGGAAGGAGCGGATCAGCTTCAGCACTCGCCTGTCGCTGAGACGCTTTGCCACCGCTCATCAGCATATCGTGGCTCACGCGATCGAAGAATTTCTCGTGAGATGGCTATGGACTTCGCGATCATCGGCTCGCTCGTCCGCCCGGGTAAGCCTCACATCTGGTTTCTGTTCGTCAGGTCGTGGCTTTGCTCCACAGTTTCCTTCAGACCCCGCCTCACGACGACACCTTTGCGTTTCGCTAGTCCTTCACCACCATCAGGTTGGACAGGAAACTCGCATCCCCAAGCTGTTGCGCATGCTCGGCGCACCGAAAAAGCCCGCTCATGTTGAGCGGGCTTTTTCGCATCTGCTCGAAGCAACGAGCTTTACGGATTGGCGCTGCCGCCCATATCCGCGCTCATGATATGCGGCTCGCCGAGCGTGTCGAGATAAGAGCGAAGACGGCCGGCATCTGCAAACCGCGAGTACTTGCCGTACGAATCCAGCAGCACCATGATAACCGGACGGCCATTCACGATCGCCTGCATCACGAGGCACTCACCCGCTTCGTTGATGAAGCCCGTCTTCTGCAAGCCGATATTCCACGACTGATTCCGCACCAGCGCGTTTGTGCTGTTGTACGCGAGGTTGCGCTTGCCCGTGTTGACTTCGTAGCTGCGGTCCGTGGAAAATTTGCGTATCAGCGGATACTGATACGCCGCGTTCACCATCTTCACGAGAGAGAGCGCGCTCGACACATTCAGGCTCGTGAGCCCGGTCGAGTTCTCGAAATGCGTGTCCGTCATGCCGAGCGACTTCGCCTTCGCATTCATCGCGGCGATGAATGCCGGACGGCCGCCCGGGTAGTAACGCGACAACGCCGCCGCCGCGCGATTTTCCGATGCCATCAACGCGATATGCAGCATGTCTTCGCGGTTCAGCACCGAGCCGACCGCCAGACGCGAACCGGTAAATTTCTCGTAGTCGCGGTCTTCGTCCGTGACGGCGATTTCATCCGTCAGCGGCAGATGCGAGTCCAGCGTGACCATGGCCGTCATCAGCTTCGTGATGGATGCGATGGGCACGACGGCGCGCGAATTTTTGTCGAACAGCGTTTCCGACGTATTCTGATCGACCACATAAGCAACGCTCGAACGCAGCGCGAGACTGTCGGGCATATCATGCAGGCCGAACGCCTGGCCAAGGGACGTCGCACGCGGCTGATACGCAACCGCGTGAACGGTGACGCGGCGCGAGTGGCTGTCCATGTGATACCGCGTGCGACGCTTCGATGCGCGGGGTGCGTCGTCGTCATCATCGGCGGCGACCTTGGCCGCCTTCGCGAGCTTCGGTGCTTTCAGCGAGGTTTTTGCGACACGTGCAGTAGGCTTAACGGCCTTGGCAGTGGACTTCTTGACGGACTTGGTTGTGGTTGCGGTCTTCGCGAGAGCTTCAGCCGGGGCTGCTGCGAAGGACGTCGCTACTGTGATGGAGACGGCGATCGACAATGCGGAGCGCACTGCCACGCCATGCATCACTTTCAACGACGAAAATATTTCGGTTTTCATTAGTGTTCTGTTGGGCTGCTGGAGGTACCGCCAAGTGTAGTGAAGCTACGAAATTTAAGCAATATTAAGCACTTATCGACGCTCTTCAAACCAAATTGTAAGCGTTGATTGCCTATTGCTGACACTTTTGCAGACATTGATCGGAAAAAAACGATCAAGCGTGCAGAACAATACTGCCGATAGCGCGCTATTCGTTTACGTTGACAAGCGCTCTATCGGCAAAACTTTCTGCGACTTGAGACTGATTATTAAATAGGGGTCAGATCAATGCGGTGCGAGGCGAATCCTCGTGGAAGTCTGGCTTCGACTGAAACGGCGGGAGTTGTCGCGCTGCGGCAACTTCGTCGTATTCGACAGACCGGAATGTTAAAGAGGCGTCTGCACAATTCGTTTCGGACACGTGTGAAAAGCGTGGATGTAGGCTCGACGGAAAACAATATGCGTTGGGAGCCCCTCTCTCCTCACCTCGCACGGCCTGTCGATGCCGAGGTCGGTCACGAAGTCGATACCATCCAGAGGTTCTGACTCGCGGCGAG
>LELG01000360.1 GCA_001045575.1 Candidatus Burkholderia pumila | reverse complement strand
CGGCCTCACAGCTCGCTTGGCTATCTCGCACCCGAGCAGTTCGCCCGGGCGCATGAAGCAACCTCACAGTCTTTATTTAACTTCGGACTCTAGCTATAGTCCGGACTAAAACCGGGGGGCAGGTCACTTGCTTTGCGGATCGACGATGCGGTTCAAACAAAAAGTAACGACCGCTATGGGGTAGTAAGCCAGAGACGGCGGCGGGAGACCAACGACATCTGGGCAAGACGCGCCGGGCATGTGACCAGAAAGCGGTAAGCGAGTAAGCGATGAGCCGTGCATAGCCGATGCGTGGCCGTTTTCACGAGAACAAAAAATGAACTATGGATATGAAGCATCGCTCGTCAAGCGAGTGGTAAACCAACTTGTGGCGAGCCTCGTCGGCGGGGCTTATCAGGACAACATCCTGCCGCCGCAAGTGATTCTCTCGCAAAAGTATGATGTGTCCCGCACCATCATGCGAGAAGCGCTCAGCGTGCTCATCTCGCGCCGCATGCTGGACGTGCGGCCCAAGACCGGCACGCGCATTCGCCCTGCGCGTAAATGGTTCGTCATGGACCCCGAAGTCGCTGAATGGCGTTTGCGCGTCGCGCCCGATCCCGATGGCGTGGCGAGGCTGCTCGAATTTCGCGTGCTCGTCGATCTGCCCGCTGCCGCTCTAGCCGCGACGCGCGCGAATCGGCATCAGCGTATTGCGATCAATGCGGCCTTTCAGCGGCTCGTGCATGCAAACCCTTCGGAAGCAACAATCGACGGCTGAGGAAGCATTGCAGGAAGCCATCGTCGATGCAAACAACAATGAATTGCTCCGGTAGATGGGAAGTATCGTGCGTGTCGGCATCAAGTCGATGAAAGTGACGATGCGCGCACAGCCGCAGTCCCTGCCTCGCGCCACCGAAGCCGAATTGGCGGACTATGGCCGCGTTGTGCGTGCAATCGAAGTTGCCGACAGCGAAGGTGCCCGCACCGCGCAGTGTCGCAAGTGCTGACGCGAACCGCATTGACGTGGATGGAAGACGCGGTTTAAGGCAAGACCTGAGCGGGTTTCAAGCGGCCTCCGCCAGTTCTATTCAATGCGCCTACAATGGGTGAACACCTCACGGAGCGCATGGCATTGGACATACGGAGGCAGCAATGGCAGAGCTCGATAAAGACAAGGTTGTAAGCGTCCTCAACCAGATACTCGAATCCGAACTGGCGGGCGTGGTTTGCTACACGCACTACTCGTTTCTCGTATTCGGTTTCGGCCGCATTCCGATCATTTCATGGCTACGGGCCCAGGCGGATGAATCGCTGACGCATGCGCATCAGGCGGACAAATGGATCACGACGTTAGGCGCGTATCCATCGCTTGAAATCGGCCTTTGCTCGACAATCACACGTTCGATATCACGACGATTTTGCGCGAATTGCTGCAAGCAGAAAATGTCGCGCTCGGTTTGTACCGCGAATTGCTCAAGCTGGTCGAAGACCGTTCCGTTGCACTCGAAGAATATGCGCGGCAAATTATCCACGTCAAAGAAATGCATGCGGGCGAAGTCGAACATCACCCGAGCGCCGCACCGGGCACAATTGAGCCGCATGTAAAAAGCGACGCCCGTTTTGCACGGACAGCGCTTCGACTTTAGCTTTTGAGACGCTAAAGATACTTAAGCTTACTTAGGCTGGGCCACCGTGCGCAAATACGGCTTGAGCGTTTTGAAGCCGTCAGGATATTTCTTTTTAGCGTCCTCATTCGATACCGATGTCGGAATGATCACGTCTTCGCTCGGTTTCCAGTTCACCGGCGTGGCGACCGTATGCTTCGCGTTGAGCTGCAACGCATCCAGCAGACGCAGCACTTCGTCAAAATTGCGGCCCGCGCTCATAGGATACGTGAAGGTGGCCTTGACCTTCTTCTCGGGGCCGATGAGAAACACCGCGCGAATGGTGGCGTTGTCGTTCGCGGTGCGCGAGCTGCTGCCGCTCGCGTTCGGATGGATCATGTCGTAAAGCTTGGCGACGTTGAGGTCCGCGTCGCCGATCATCGGATAATTGACGGCAGCGCCCTGCGTTTCCTCGATATCCCTGGCCCACTCCGCGTGGTTTGTGACCGGATCGATCGACAGTCCGATCACCTTCGTATTGCGCTTGTCGAACTCAGGCTTGAGCCGCGCCATGTAGCCAAGCTCGGTCGTGCAGACCGGCGTGAAGTCCTTGGGATGCGAAAACAGGATGGCCCACTGATCGCCGATCCACTCGTGAAAGCGGATGGTGCCTTGCGTTGTTTCGGCCGTGAAATCGGGTGCTTCATCACCAATGCGAATGGACATATTTATCTCCACATTAAGGAATTATTGTAGAACATTCTTAGCAAAGAATGGATTCCAGGATACTTTCATCGATTGAACGATTATAGTGCGGCGGCGCTTTGGCATGGCATACATCGTGTTTAACCTCGAAGCCTGTCGATCCGCCTAAAGGAAGCGGCACATTTCCTGCTACCATACACGAACGCCGCAAAGGAATTCATGCTCGCTTAGACCATCCTCTATTTTCGAATTTCCCGGCAAAATCTGCTATTACGAATCGGCATAAGCTTAGAACCAGTTAGTGTTGTGAGTTAAAAGTTAATTGAATGATTAGCTGCTTACTGTGCGATGGACGGCACGTACTTTAAGAGGTGGCGAAGAGCGAAAGACCCAAGGCGGAACTCGTGTTGAGTGACTCGGAGCGCGAACAACTCAAGGCATTGACAATGCGTCGCAAGACAGCGCAGGCGTTGGCGTTGCGAGCGCGGATTGTGCTGGCGTGCGCGAAGGGCGTCGACAATAAG
>LELG01000036.1 GCA_001045575.1 Candidatus Burkholderia pumila | reverse complement strand
TTCGCAACGGCCCTCATCAGGCTGAGATGGCCTGAGCAGTAATCCTTGGCGGCGGCGAGCTTTGTCTACTCTTTGTATTTTCCCATAAACCCCTCACGGTTGAGTCCAACCTTTGGGGTTCGGTTCATCCAGCTGCTTTAAGTCGATGCGGAAAAATCTCGTCCAAAAACAAGAACCCCGCCAGGGCGGGGTTCTTGTGACATCATTAAATTTTAACGGATTGCGCGCGTCAGGCGTAACGTCGCAGTCGCAGCGCGAAATCCTGCAGCGCCTTGATGCCGCTTTCTTCAGCGCGATGGCACCAGTCCTGCAACTTCACCAACAGTTCTTCACGCGACGCATTCGACCGATCCCACATCGCCGCCAGATCTTTGCGCAATTCGATGAAGGTACGCAAACGCTGATTGTCCGAGAACAGTTCCGGGAGTTGCTTGCGCTGTGGTTCGTTCAGGCCGTCTTCGTCCTTGTGGAACCACTTGCGCGCGCCGCGCATCAATTGATATTTCTCGCGCGAACCGGCTTCCTTCAGCTTGTCGAGTTCCTGTGCATACGCGTGCTTCACAGCCTTGCCGTAACGGGCCATGACTTCGTAGCGATTGGCCAGCACGGCTTGCAGTGTGTCCTGATCCAGCACCGACTTGCGCTCAGCGAGCTTCGGCGTGGGCGCAACCTTCTTGACCTTCACCAGACCCACCGCCGACATCATGCGAATGTACATCCAGCCGATATCGAACTCGTACCACTTGTTCGACAGCTTGGCCGAGGTCGCGTGCGTGTGGTGATTGTTGTGCAGCTCTTCCCCGCCGATGAGAATGCCCAGCGGGAAAATGTTCGTGCTCGCGTCCGGCGAGTTGAAGTTGCGATAACCCCACCAGTGTGCCAGACCGTTGACGACGCCTGCCGCCCAAAATGGGATCCAGATCATCTGCACGGCCCAGACCGACAGACCGATGATGCCGAACAGCGCCACGTCGATGACCATCATGATGCTGATGCCGAGAATCGGATAACGTGTGTAAACGTTGCGTTCTACCCAGTCATTCGGCGTGCCGCGGCTGAACTTGCGCAGCGTTTCTTCGTTCTTCGCTTCCGCGCGATACAGTTCCGCGCCTTCGAGCAGCACCTTCCAGATGCCGCGCGTCTGCGGGCTGTGCGGATCGTCTTCGGTCTCGCACTTGGCGTGGTGTTTGCGATGGATCGCCGCCCACTGGCCGGTCAGCATGCCCGTAGTAGACCACAGCCAGAAGCGGAAGAAATGGCTCGCAATCGGATGCAGGTCCAGCGTGCGATGCGCTTGGCAACGGTGCAAATAGATCGTCACGCCGGCGATGGTGACGTGCGTCATCGCAAGCGTGTAGAGGACGATCTGCCACCAGGAAGCGTTCAGCAAGCCGTTGGCGAGAAATTCGAGAGAGGAATTCAGCAAGGCAATCTACCCTTGTAACGGGAGAATTCGGAAAAAATGGCCGGTCAATCAAGACCTTGGACAACCTTATTGGGCACCTGAAAGCTATGCATCGAAGTTCGATCGCATTCTACTGCAAACCAAAGCATTGTCTTAAAGGTGAATTTTTTAAATCGTAGCAAAACGAGGGCGTTCTGACGCCCCGATCAAATACCGATTTCTTGCGCAAATCGGGGAATTGAAGGCTTTTCGATGCCTTCAGGCAGCCGGAGCCGCACGATCGCCGTGCGGCTCCGGCACTTAGTACCGATCCGGCGTGGTTACCGACAATCCTTATCTCGCGTTGCGCGTAGGGGGAATTTCAATGCCGTTTTCGCAGAATAGTCGCCACACCACGCGATTGACCTGCGACTTTACGCCGCCCATTCCCCTGGCGGCGTCCTCGATCCAGAAGCTCAGTTCGAGATTGACGCCGTCCGCGCCGAAGCTCACCAGCAGCGCGGCGGGAGCGGGATCCTGCAACACGTGTTCGATGCCCTGCGTCGCATCGATCAAAAGCTACATTGCGCGTTCCACTTCGCTTCTGTAACTGACCTACACGGCGATCTTCGCGTTCCCGCGCGTCAGATACGACGAGTGATTCTGTACGACATCGGTGATGAGCTGTTCATTCGGAATCAGCGTCTCGATGCCGTCCAGCCCGCGCACCAACAGCGCGTGCGAATTTGCGTGACGGCGCCCTGGCTGTCGCTGACGGAGATCATGTCGCCGAGCCGCAGCGAACGATCCAGAAGAATGATGAAACCGGACACGTAATTGCTCGCAATCTTCTGCAAGCCGAATCCGACGCCCAACGCGCTGCCGAACAGGCCCAGCACCACCGTGATGTCAATGCCGACGATCGACAGGCTGATGAGAATGGCCGCGAAAATCATCATCAGCGCGCGTGCGACGCGGCCGAGCACGATCTTAAGGTTCGCATCGAGCGAACGGGCGCGCCATCGGGCGTTCGTCGAGCAGCGCGCCGGCCCACATCGCCACGATCAGCGTGATGCACACTCACCACAGCACGCCGGACGCGAGCGACAGCAGCGTCATGTGTGCGTTGGCGAAGTTGAAGCGCACGCTCGCCATCCAGCACACGATATCGTCCTGAATGCGCCCATGACCGTCAAAGCATCACGATCCAGACGATGACCGTGACGAGCTTTTCGAACAGATAGAGCAGTGCGCCCGCTTCGTGCTCAGTGCGGCCCCGGCTGAACACGCGGCGCGCGACATAGAACATCATGTATATCACGGTGATGCCGCACAACGGTACCAGCGCGAGCCGCAGAAACGCCGTGCAGATGAACGGCGACAGCGCCAGTTGCGCGATGGTCACGAAGATCGTGTCGAGCAGCGGAAACAGCGCTTTGTTGAGACTTTCCGCGCCGAAACGCACGGCTTCGAAACGCGACTGGCAGCGCACATCGAGTTGTTTGCGCAGGAGACGCGCGCACCACCACGCGACCGTCAGCAAACCGAACAGCACCGCGACCTGCCAGATAGACTTCCGGCTCGCCGAAATCGCGCGCGAGGCGGGCAAAGGAATCGGACAGGAAGCGGTTTTGCTGCATTTGCGTTATTCGGCTTCGAGCGCGTCGGACGCTTCTGCGGCCTTCGCAGCGGGTTTCTCACCGGGCACGCGTTCCAGCACCGCAGCGAAGAACCCATCCGTGCCGTGCTTGTGCGGCCACAGCGACAGAAACTCGCCCGTATCCAGATCGATGCGTTGCTCCGCCAGCACGTCGCGCGCAGGCACCACGCGAAAGTTCGGATGAGTCTCCAGGAACTGCTTCACGACGCTCTCGTTTTCCGCTTCGAGCATCGAGCACGTGGCGTAGACGAGGCGGCCACCGGTCTTCACCAGACGCGCGGCGCTCGTGAGAATCGACAATTGCTTGGGTGTGAGTTCCGCGACGCTTTTCGGCAATTGCCGCCACTTCAGGTCCGGATTGCGGCGCAGCGTGCCGAGGCCAGAACATGGGGCATCGATCAAAACGCGGTCGATCTTGCCCGCGAGGCGCTTGATCTTGGCGTCATGCTCGCTGTCGATAAGCACCGGATTCACGTTCGACAGACCGCTGCGCGCGAGGCGCGGCTTGAGCTTCGCCAGACGGCGATCGGACACATCGAACGCGTACAGGCGGCCGGTCGAGCGTATCATCGCGCCGAGAGCGAGCGTCTTGCCGCCCGCACCCGCGCAGAAGTCGACGATCATTTCGCCACGGCGCGGCGCCAGCAGCGAACACAGAAGCTGGCTGCCTTCGTCCTGCACTTCGATCCAGCCTTCCTGGAACGGCGCGAGGCGCGTCAGCGCAGGCTTGCCTTCCACGCGGATGCCGAACGGCGCGAACAGCATTTCGCCTGCGTCGATGCCAGCTTCCGTCAGCGATCTGATGACCGCTTCGCGCGGCGCCTTGATCGGGTTCGAACGCAGATCGAGCGGCGCGGGATAGTTCAGCGCGGCGGCGAGCTGCGCGAGTTCTTCGGGCGCGAAACGCTTGCTGAGCGCGTCGTAAATCCACTGCGGCAGATTCGTGCGCACGCGCACCGGCAGGTTCGCCGGATCGATTTTCGAGACCTGCGCGAGCCATTGATGCTCATCGGCGGAAACGAAAGGCTTCAGCGCCGTGAGGCCGGCAGTTTGCATCAGCCCGAGCAAGGCGAGACGGCGCACCTGGTTGCCGCTGCCGCTTTCCGCGAGATGCGAAAACTCCATCTTCCGGCGCAGCACCGCGAACACCGCTTCCGCGATCACGCCGCGCTCGTCGTGCCCGAGCTTCGTATGCGCGCGGAAAAAGCGGCTCGTCGCAGCATCTGCCGGGCCGGAAAAGCGGAGCACGTCCGCGAGCAATGTTTCGGTTTGTCCGATCAGAAATCCATGCAGCCTCATGCGCCCTCCCCGGCAATGTCGGCAAAGAGCCATTGTGGCTCGGACGGCGTCAGCGTGACACGCTTGCCTTCGATAGAAAGTCGTCCTTCGATGAACCAGCGCACCGCCCGCGGATAAATGACGTGCTCTACAGTTAGCACGCGCGCGGCCAGCGCGGCAGCATCATAGCCATTGATAACCGGCACCGCGCCTTGAGCCACGATCGGCCCGTGATCGAGCGGCGGCGTAACGAAATGCACGGACGCGCCATGCACGCGCACGCCCGCGTCGAGCGCCTGCTGATGCGTACGCAACCCCGGAAAACACGGCAGCAGCGACGGATGGATGTTCAACATGCGGCCCGCGTAGCGCTGCACGAAGGCATCCGTGAGCACGCGCATAAAGCCCGCGAGCACTACGCAATCGGGTTCGAAGCAATCGATTTCGCGGGCCAGGGCCGCATCGAACGCATCGCGCCCGTCGAATTCACGATGATCCACCACTTTCGTTGCGATGCCGTTCGCTCGCGCGAATTCAAGCCCGGCGGCATCCGGCCGGTTGGAAATGACCGCATAGACACGAGCCGGCCAGCCATCGCGCGCGCATGCGTGCACGATGGCCTCCATATTGCTCCCGCGTCCGGAGATCAGAATGACGATTTTTTTCATTTATTAATTTTATCATTTTACGATGGTGATGGTGAAATCGTGCCAACCGCGCCTGCCCGTCACTCTGGCCGAAGCGTTTATAATTTAACATTTTGCAGCATCAAGCCTTTTCACCGACCAACGCCTATCGTGAGAGTCTTTCGCGGCCTCCCCAATGCCGAAAGTCGGTCGCCCTGCGCGCTGACCATCGGCAACTTCGACGGTGTCCATCGCGGCCATCAGGCGCTGCTCGCGTGCGTACGCGCCGCCGCCGATGCCCGCGGTCTGCCGGTCTGCGTGATGACTTTCGAGCCGCATCCGCGCGAGTTCTTCAATCCGGCAGGTGCGCCGCCGCGCATCGCCATGCTGCGCGACAAGCTGGAAGTGCTGCGCACCAACGGCGTGGATCGCGTGGTGGTCGAGCATTTCAATACGACCTTCGCCAGCCAGTCGCCGGAAATGTTTGTCAAGAACGTCATCGTCGATGGTTTGCACGCGCGCTGGGTCATGGTCGGCGACGACTTCTGCTACGGCGCGAAACGCGCCGGCAATTTCGCGTCGCTCAAGGCGGCGGGCGATCAATACGGTTTCGAAGTCGAGCAGATGGCCACAATCGCGCATCCGAACGGCGCGCGCATTTCGTCGTCGTCGGTGCGGGCGTCGCTCGTCGCGGGCGATCTCGAAGCGGCGGATGTCGCGCTCGGGCGTCCGTATGTCATCAGCGGCCATGTCGTGCATGGCGCGAAGCTCGGCCGCGATCTCGGTTTTCCCACGCTGAATCTGCCGATCGCGCACAAGCGGCCGGCGCTAGCGGGCATTTTCGTCGTGCGCGTCCACGGTCTCGCGGACGAACCGCTGCCCGCCGTCGCCAACCTCGGCCTGCGCCCGACCGTCGACGATTCCGGCCGCGTGCTGCTCGAAGTCTTCGTGCTCGACTGGCACGGCGACGCGTACGGCAAGCTGGTGCGCATCGAGTTTCTTAAGAAGCTGCGCGACGAGGAAAAATACGTGGACCTCGAAACGCTGACGCGCGCCATCGCAGGGGATGTGGACAACGCGCGCGCGTACTTCGGCCTGCCGCTTACGAGCAACGCAGGCAGCCGCGCATCCGGTTTTGCCATTTCGGCGACTGACCGAATTAAGTGAGCGTGCGGTGCAATCTGCATCGCACGCTGCCCTCGCCTCTCGACACACCGCGCGCATTGCCGCATTACATCAAGCGCCGCCGTCTCACCGAATTCACTGAGTCACCCATGAGCGACAAGAAAGAGAAAGCCTCCTCGAAGTACCCCGTCAACCTGCTCGATACGCCCTTCCCCATGCGCGGCGACCTGCCCAAGCACGAACCCCCGTGGGTCAAGGAATGGCAGGACAAGAAGATCTACGAGAAAATCCGCGCGGCATCGAAGGGCCGCAAGAAGTTCATCCTGCACGATGGCCCGCCGTACGCGAACGGCGACATCCACCTCGGCCATGCGGTGAACAAGATTCTCAAGGACATGATCGTCAAGGCGCGCAATCTCTCAGGCTTCGACGCGGTCTACGTGCCGGGCTGGGATTGCCACGGCATGCCGATCGAAATTCAGATCGAAAAGCAGTTCGGCAAGTCGCTGCTCGCCATCGAAGTGATGCAGAAGGCGCGTGCGTACGCGGGCGAGCAGATCGAAAAGCAGAAGGTCGGCTTCCGCCGTCTGGGCGTGCTCGGCGACTGGGACAATCCGTACAAGACGATGAATTTCGTCAACGAAGCCGGTGAAATCCGCGCGTTGGCGAAGATCATGGAAAAGGGCTACGTGTTCCGTGGTCTCAAGCCGGTGAACTGGTGCTTCGATTGCGGTTCGGCACTAGCCGAGGCGGAAGTCGAATACAAGGACAAGACCGATCCGACCATCGACGTGATGTTTGCGTTCGCGGAGCCGGAAAAGACCGCGCAGGCATTCGGCCTGAACGCACTGCCGAAGCAGGAAGGCGGCATCGTCATCTGGACGACGACGCCGTGGACCATTCCCGCGAACCAGGCGCTGAACGTGCATCCGGAGATCGTCTACGCGCTCGTCGATACGCCGCGCGGCCTGCTGATCTTCGCGCAAGAGCGTGTCGAATCCTGTTTGCAGACGTATGGTCTGACGGGCGAAGTCATCGCCACGACGACCGGTGAGAAGCTCGCCAACCTACGCTTCCATCATCCGCTGGCGTCAGCGCATCCGGGTTACAAGCGCACGTCGCCAGTTTATCTCGGCGATTACGTGACGACGGAAAGCGGCACGGGCGTCGTGCACTCGTCGCCTGCGTATGGCGTGGAAGACTTCGTGTCTTGCAAGGCGCACGGCATGCCAGACTCGGACATCATCAATCCGGTCATGGGCGACGGCAATTATATCGAATCACTGCCGCTGTTCGGTGGGCTGTCGATCTGGAAGGCGAATCCGCAGATCGTGGAAGCGCTCGAAGCGACCGGCTCGCTGCTGAAGACCGAAAAGTACACGCACAGCTACATGCACTGCTGGCGCCACAAGACGCCGATCACCTACCGTGCGACGTCGCAATGGTTCGCGGGCATGGACGTGAAGCCGAACGACGGCGGCAAGACGCTGCGCGAAACTGCGCTCGAAGACGTCGAGAACACGGCGTTCTATCCGTCGTGGGGCAAGCAGCGTCTGTTCAGAACGATCGCCAATCGTCCGGACTGGACGCTGTCGCGTCAACGCCAATGGGGCGTGCCGATGGCGTTCTTCATCCACAAGGAAACCGGCGACCTGCATCCGCGCACGCCGGAGTTGCTCGAAGAAGTGGCGAAGCGCGTCGAACAAGTCGGTATTGAAACGTGGCAGACGCTCGATCCGCGCGAATTGATCGGCGACGACGCCAATATGTACGAAAAGAACCGCGACACGCTGGACGTGTGGTTCGATTCCGGCGCGACGCACTGGCACGTGCTGCGCGGCTCGCACAAGGAAGAACTACAATTCCCGGCTGACCTCTATCTGGAGGGCTCGGACCAGCATCGCGGCTGGTTCCACTTGTCGCTGCTGACGGCATCCATGCTCGACGGCCGCGCGCCTTACGACGCGTTGCTCACGCACGGCTTCACCGTCGATGGCGAAGGCCGCAAGATGTCGAAGTCGCTCGGCAACGGCGTCGATCCGCATGAAGTGGCGAACCGGCTTGGCGCGGAAATCATCCGCTTGTGGATCGCATCGACGGATTATTCGGGCGAGCTTGCCATCTCCGAGGAAATCCTCAAGCGCGTGACGGAGACGTATCGCCGTATCCGTAACACGCTGCGCTTCCTGCTTGCGAATCTGTCGGACTTCGACTTCGGGAAGAACGCGCTGCCGGTTTCAGAGTGGCTCGAAATCGATCGTTATGCAATCGCGCTCACGCGCAACCTGCAGGACGATGCCCTCGCGCACTACGAGAAGTACAAGTTCCATCCGGTCGTAGCCAAGATCACGACCTTCTGCTCGGAAGATTTGGGCGGCTTCTATCTCGACGTGCTGAAGGACCGCCTCTACACGACAAAGCCCGATTCGCGCGAACGCCGCAGCGCGCAAACGACGCTATTCCATATCGCGCATGGCTTGCTGCGACTGGTCGCGCCGTATCTGTCGTTCACGGCGGAAGAAGCGTTCAAGGTGCTCAAGCCGGGTCAGGACACCATCTTCACCGAGGTCTATGCCGAATATCCGGAGATTGCCAACGGCGGCGAGCTGCTCGACAAGTGGACGCTGATCCGTAACGCGCGCAGCGATGTGACCAAGGCGCTGGAAGAAGCGCGCACGGCGAACCAGATCGGCTCGTCCTTGCAGGCGGAAGTCGTGGTGCGTGCGAGCGGCGCACGTTACGACGCCTTGCAAAGGCTCGACGACGCGCTGCGCTTCGTGCTCGTCACGTCGCAAGCGTTGGTCCAGAAAGTGGCGAGCGAAGCGGAAGAAGGCGTCGATGTCACGGCATCGAGCTATATGAAGTGCGAGCGTTGCTGGCACTATTGCGCGGACGTCGGCTCACACGCCGATCATCCGGGCCTGTGCGGCCGATGCTTCTCCAACTTATATGGCGCTGGCGAAACGCGAGGCGCGGCATAAATGGCTCGATCGATGGCTAAGCAAACTTCCGTAGCTCGTTCTGGTTCGCTCGCCCCGTGGCTCGGCGTCGCGCTGATCGTGATTCTGTTCGATCAGTTGACGAAGATCGGGGTGCAGAAGATCTTCGCGTACGGCGAGCCGCACGCGCTCGCGCCCTTCTTCAATCTGCTGCTGGTCTACAACCGCGGCGCGGCGTTCAGCTTCCTCGCCATGGCGGGCGGCTGGCAGCGCTGGGTGTTCACGGCGCTGGGCGTGGTCGCGGCCATCGTGATCTGTTATCTGCTCAAGCGCCACGCGGGACAGCGTATGTTCTGCACGGCGTTGTCGCTCATCATGGGCGGCGCGATCGGCAATGTGATCGACCGGCTTGCGTACAGGCACGTGATCGACTTTCTCGACTTTCATGTGAACGCGTGGCACTGGCCGGCGTTCAATCTCGCCGACAGCGCCATCACCGTCGGTACGGTGCTATTGATCCTCGACGAACTTCGGCGCGTACGCGGCTCGAAGTGATGTTCACGACGCGGCTTCTTTCCGGAGCCGTGTTTTTTGCGATGGAGGCAAGTTGGAACTCGCAGGCAAACATCTCGTTTTGGGGCTGACGGGCGGCATCGCGTGCTACAAGATCGCGGAATTGACGCGCCTGCTCACCAAGGCCGGCGCGACCGTGCAGATCGTGATGACGGAAGCCGCCACGCAGTTCATCACACCCGTGACGATGCAGGCGCTGTCCGGCCGTCCCGTCTATGTGTCGCAATGGGATGCGCGCATGCCGAACAACATGCCGCACATCGATCTTTCGCGCGAGGCGGATGCGATCGTAATTGCGCCCGCATCGACGGACTTCATGGCCAAGCTCGCGCAAGGCCGCTGCGATGACCTGCTCTCGACACTGTGTATCGCGCGCGATTGTCCGCTGCTCGTCGTGCCCGCGATGAACCGGCAGATGTGGCAAAACCCAGCGACGCAACGCAACGTCGCGCAGATTCGCGCCGATGGCATCGAAGTGCTTGGTCCCGATTCCGGCTCGCAGGCATGCGGCGAAGTTGGCGATGGCCGCATGATCGAACCCGAAGCCGCATTCGAAGCCATCTGCGCGTTCTTTTCGCCGAAGATTCTGCGCGGGCAACGCGTGTTGATCACCGCCGGTCCGACGTTCGAGCCGCTCGATCCGGTGCGCGGCATCACGAATCGTTCTTCGGGAAAGATGGGTTTTGCGCTTGCGCGTGCGGCCGCGCAGGCAGGCGCGGACGTGCATCTCGTCGCGGGTCCGGTTTCGTTGTCGACGCCGTGGGGCGTGTATCGTGAAGACGTGCAGACCGCGCAGCAAATGCACGATGCCGTCATGGCCGTGCCACCCGACTCCGACATTTTCATCGCGGTGGCGGCGGTCGCGGACTGGCGCGTCGAGCAGGTCGCTGAACACAAGATCAAGAAGGTGCCGGGACAGACGCTTCCGGCAATGAGCTTCGTCGAGAATCCCGACATTCTAGCGAGCGTTGCCAGGCTGGCGAATCCGCCGTATTGCGTCGGCTTTGCGGCGGAAAGCGGCGACCTTCAGGTGCACGGTGAAGAGAAGCGCAAACGCAAGAATGTGTCGCTGCTTATAGGCAATATCGGGCAACTGACGTTCGGGCGCGATGACAACGAAGTCGTGCTGTTCGAAGCGTCCGGCTCGACGCCGCTGCCGCGTGCCGGCAAGCAGGAACTGGCGCGCACGCTGATCGCCGAAATTGCAAAGCGCGCGCCGAAAATGGGCGGACCGCTGCTCTCATAAACATGACCAGGCTCTCGGTTCTCGATCAAACGCCGGTCATCCACGGCCACAGCGTCGCGGATGCGATCGCCGCGACGCTGGATCTCGCGCAACTCGCCGACGATCTCGGCTACGCGGAGCACACGGCTTGCAGGGCGTGTCGAATCCGTGTCCTGAAGTAATGCTTGCGCGTATCGGCAGTCTGACGAAGCGCATTCGCATCGGCTCGGGCGGCGTGCTGCTGCAACTGCAAATCTTTACGCGTCCCGAGTTGTGGATGCTCGGCTCCAGCGACTTCGGCGGCCTGCTCGCGGCGCAGCTCGGCATTCGCTTCGCATTCGCGCACTTCATCAACGCGCAGTATGGGCATCGCGTGGCGGAGGCATATCGGGAGCGGTTCGTTGCCGGGCAAAGGCAGAAACCCTATCTCGCCGCCGCCGTGTTCGTGATCTGCGCGAATACGGATAAAGAAGCGCTGGCGCTGGAGAACGCCGTCGATATGCGCCGCGTGCAGATGGCGTATGGCCAGAATCAGTCGATTCCGTCCATCGAGCAAGGCATTCGCCAAACGTACAGCGAACGCGAACTCGTGGTGATCGCGCATGAGAAAGCGCGCAGCATCATCGGCACGCCGGAGCGCGCCACGGCGCAGATGCATGCGTTGCAGGAACAATTTCAAGCCGACGAACTGATCGTGATTTCGGTCGCCGGCAGCTACGCCGCACGCACGCGGTCCTATGAACTTCTGGCCGAAGCGTTCGCGCTCGGGTAATGATATCTTCGCTATGAAACTCGACGTCAAAATTCTCGATGAGCGCATGCGTGATTTCCTGCCCGCCTACGCCACGTCCGGCAGCGCGGGCCTCGACCTGCGCGCGTGCCTCGATGCGCCGATGGTCATCGAGCCGCATCAGACCGTGCTCGTGCCGACCGGCCTTACCATCCATCTCGCGAATCCGGGTTATGCAGCCGTTATTCTCCCGCGCTCAAGTTTGGGCCATAAACACGGCATCGTGCTGGGCAATCTGGTTGGATTGATCGACTCGGATTATCAAGGCCAGTTGATGGTCTCGACGTGGAACCGCGGCGACACCGCGTTCACGCTGAACCCGATGGAACGCCTAGCGCAAATGGTCATTGTGCCGGTAGTGCAGGCGCAGTTCAATATCGTTGACGAATTCGATGCAAGCGAACGCGGCGCGGGAGGATTCGGCAGTACGGGCAAGCATTGATTTTTATCAAATGCACGGTATGAAATGCGCATTTGCTCAAAGATAATCTTTCACGCGATATACGCGCGCAATAATTCCTAAGCTTCGAATTGCGCGCTCTGAAAATCACGATTCGCTCTTTTCTTCCGCGCTCTCCTCAGGAATACTAGGCCCTCGTGATGCGCATAGGGCGGCAGACAGCAATCCTCCAAGCACGCTCACGAAACCGCCGTATTTTCGTGACTTCCCCATTGAAAACATATTGCGCTGAGTCAAGCGCAATGCCTTGCCACGCTTCTATATTTCGCCATCCTTAAGAATATTTTTAAGCGCATTTGAAAGTCCATTGTGCATTAGCCATTCGCTTTTCAGCATTGGGTATCCGGAGACTTTATGAATATCGTTTTACCGCCGTGGTCGCTGCCGGCGCGGGTCAGTAGTATTATGGGCAGGTGATCGTCTCGAAGATTCAATATCGGGACGGAAGCAAGGTCATGGTAAAAAGTTATCTGAAGATGACATTCAGCGCGCCCGGCGCGGTGACGTCGGGCGACATATACGCGAATCTTCAACCGTGGGTCGGAACGAGCGTCGACGTGGAATCGGTGGCCATCGACACGAATCTGTATTCGGTTACGGCCACCATCATTTTCGATTCGCCGCACACGAGGACACGAGCGACACGATCATCATCGGCGTGAGCGGCGATCTGACGAAGAACACGAGCACGTATCTCAACTCGTTCGTCATCGCGGCGGATCAGGACCCGGACATCAACGGCACGGTGACAGTCAATTACGCTACATCGCCCGATCCGGCCTTGAACGACGTCGCGCCTCGCCTCAAGTCACGTTCATTCGCGGGTCCGAGCAGACTGTCGTGCCGCTGACTACGGGCAGTCGGTCTCGGTGACGCTTGCGCAAGGCGACTATCAAATCGTCGGCAATGACGTGAGAGCGAGCGACCAGACCGCCGTCGCGCCGCTGTTTCTCGTCGCCGGGACGATTTATGTGCCGAATGTGACCGCGCAATTCACGGTCCCGAACAGCGGCGGTGCGTCGCTGAGCGTTTCCATCGAGCAGTCGGCGAATCTCAACGTGAAGGGCTTCCCGGCGTTCCTCTCGTTCGGCGGATGCGCGAACCTCACGTCCACCAACGCGAACAATTTTGTCGCGGCGCGCGAGTCGGTACTCTTCACGTATGCGGGCTTCGATGGCGCAGGCGACTCGAACCAGTATCTGACCGATGACACCAACACCAGCTCGCTCATCTCACTGGCGCGCACGGTGGAGAGCAAGCTGCCGTGACAGACCGTGCTGCCCGTGCCGATTTCATACACGTGCAACCACCTGTCACTCGGCAACACCCCACGCATCCTCGCCGATGCTGATGCGCACGCGCACAGTTTCGCCCCAATTACATCCCTCGCGCTAAACATCGCCAATTAGAATGCGGCGGGACATCCGGTGCCGGCGGGGTTTATCGTGAATTCGGATTTTTGGGTTCGTGCCAGCAAGAGCGACTACGGCCCGAGTTACGCGATGCCCGTGCGCGCGCCGCTGCAAACCGCGCTCGATCACTGGAGCGTGCAGGCGACGATTCCCGCGTCGATCACCGAGAACATCGCGGGCTACTGCGCAGCGGTCAGCTGGCTCACGCGCACGGTCGAGCCGAATGTGACGTTTGGCTGGCCGGTAAATGTGTGGGGCATGGGTGCATCGGAATGGATTTACAGCAATGACGATGAACCTGCGCAGAACGCGCAATTGACTGCCGACTACATCACGAGCGCGGCGTGTATAGCGGCGACAAAAAGCCGGATTTCCTGGCCATCGCCCCCGTTACGAAGCCGATGATTTCACGCAGCGCGGATACGTCAACGGCTACTGCTACGGCCCGCGCGAATGGCAGCGCTTCTTCGACTTCGTGCTGCAGGGCGTGAGCCGGGTGCTCAAGCTGCCGGTGATGCCGTGGCAGATTCCGGCAAACCATATCCCGAACACGTCGGATCAAGTGAACGCGGACTTCGACAGCTAGCACTGGGGCACGGGCGGAAGCTGCATTCTTGGTGATGATGCCATCGACTCGGATTATCACAACGTCAATCCGACGCTGCTAGCGTTCACGTTCCCGTCGAACTAGCAGTCGTATTATGGCGGCGCGACGGTGCAGGACATGTTCATCCGCGATACGCCGTTCGATATCTCCGAGCCGTCCTACGGCGACTTCCCGTTGCGAGGCATCTTCTCCGTGCTGCTGGGCGGCGGCTCGACCACGGGCATCGTGTCGTCGGTCGGCGATCCTTCACCGTGGGTGCGTGACAAGTTCAGCGCGGACATGAGTAGTCCGATTCCGTTCGGCGTGACGGTACGCAGACGCAGGCGCTAAGCCTTGAATGCGCACTGCGTTGAACAAGCAGCGCGCAAAACAAAACGGCGCGAACCATGAAGATTCGCGCCGTTTTTCAACAGATCATGTAAAACCAATCAATCCACCTCGATCGTCTCCGGATTCGGACTACGTGGCGGCGACGGACTTTCGTCGAACGTCAATTGCACCTTGTCGTCCGCATCCACATCCACCGTCACGCGACCGCCGTTGAGTAGCTTGCCGAAGAGCAGTTCGTCGGCAAGCGCACGACGGATCGTGTCCTGGATCAGACGCTGCATCGGGCGTGCGCCCATGAGCGGATCGAAGCCGTTCTTCGCCAGATGCTTGCGAAGCGCGTCCGTGAACACCGCATCGACCTTCTTCTCGTGCAACTGATCTTCCAGTTGCATGAGGAACTTGTCGACCACGCGCAGGATGATTTCCTCGTCCAGCGAACGGAAGCTGATGATTGCGTCCAGACGGTTGCGGAACTCCGGCGTGAACATGCGCTTGATGTCGGCCATTTCGTCGCCCGACTCGCGGCGCGACGTGAAGCCGATCACCGCCTTGCCCATCGCCTCGGCGCCCGCGTTCGTCGTTATGATGATGATGACGTTGCGGAAATCCGCCTTGCGTCCGTTGTTGTCCGTCAGCGTGCCGTGGTCCATCACCTGCAGCAGCACATTGTAGATGTCCGGATGCGCCTTCTCGATCTCATCCAGCAGCAGCACGCAATGCGGCTTCTTGGTGACGACTTCGGTAAGCAGACCGCCCTGATCGAAACCGACATAGCCCGGCGGCGCGCCAATCAGGCGGCTGACCGCATGACGCTCCATGTATTCCGACATGTCGAAGCGCAGCAGTTCGATGCCCAGCGTGAATGCGAGTTGCTTGGCGACCTCGGTCTTGCCAACGCCCGTGGGACCGGAGAACAGGAACGCGCCAATTGGCTTGTCCGTCTTTCCCAGACCCGCACGTGTCATCTTGATCGATGCCGACAGCGCATCGATGGCCGGATCCTGGCCGAACACGACAGCCTTTAGATCACGGTCCAGTGTTTGCAGCTTGCTGCGATCGTCCTGCGACACGCTTTGCGCCGGCACGCGCGCGATTTTCGAGATGATCTCTTCGATCTCGCTCTTGCCGATGATCTTCTTCTGCTTCGACTTCGGCAGGATGCGTTGCGCCGCGCCCGCTTCGTCGATCACGTCGATGGCTTTGTCCGGCAGATGACGGTCAGTGATGAAGCGCGCCGACAATTCCGCCGCCGCCGACAGCGCACCCGACGAATACTTCACGCCATGATGCTCTTCGAAGCGCGTCTTCAGACCACGCAGGATAGCAACGGTCTGCTCGACCGAAGGCTCGGTGACATCGATCTTCTGGAAACGACGTGACAGCGCCGCGTCCTTTTCGAAGATGCCGCGATATTCGGTGAACGTGGTCGCGCCAATGCACTTCAACTGACCCGACGACAACGCCGGCTTCAACAGATTCGAGGCATCGAGCGTTCCGCCCGAAGCCGCGCCCGCGCCGATCAGCGTATGAATTTCGTCGATGAACAGAATGGCGTGCGCACGCTCCTTCAGTTCCTTCAACACGGTCTTCAGACGCTGTTCGAAATCACCGCGATACTTCGTGCCCGCGAGCAGTGCGCCCATGTCGAGCGAATACACCTGCGCGTCGGCAAGGATGTCCGGCACTTCGCCGCGCGTGATGCGCCACGCCAGACCTTCGGCGATCGCGGTCTTGCCCACGCCGGCTTCACCGACGAGCAGGGGATTGTTCTTACGGCGGCGGCACAGCACCTGCACCACACGCTCGACTTCCAGCTCGCGGCCGATCAGCGGATCGATCTCGCCGTCCTTGGCGAGCTGGTTGAGGTTCTGTGTGAATTGCGCGAGCGGTTTTTCCTTCTGCGCAGCGGCGTCTTCCGATTCCGGATTCGCCTCGCTGCTCGCCTTGGCCGCGTCACCGCCGTTCGTCTTGGCGATGCCATGCGAAATGAAATTCACGACGTCCAGACGCGTGACGCCCTGCTGTTGGAGGTAGTATACCGCATGCGAGTCTTTCTCGCCGAAGATGGCGACCAGCACGTTCGCGCCGGTCACTTCCTTCTTGCCGTTGGACGTCGACTGCACATGCATGATCGCGCGCTGAATCACGCGCTGGAAACCAAGCGTCGGCTGAGTATCAACGTCGTCCGTGCCCGGCACGGTCGGCGTGTTGTCGTGAATGAAATTGCGCAGGTTCTGACGCAAATCTTCAATGTTGGCAGCACAGGCGCGTAGCACTTCAGCCGCGGTCGGATTGTCCAACATAGCAAGCAATAGATGCTCGGCCGTTATGAACTCGTGCCGCGCCTGACGTGCTTCCATAAACGCCATGTGCAGACTGACTTCCAGTTCCTGGGCAATCATGCTTCCTCCATCACGCACTGCAGCGGATGTCCCGTCTGCCGTGCATGGCTAACGACTTGCTCAACTTTGGTCGACGCAATGTCTCGCGTGTAGACCCCACAAACTCCCCTGCCTTCGCGATGGACCTTCAGCATAATCTGCGTCGCAGTCTCACGATCCTTATTGAAATATTCCTGCACGACCATCACGACGAACTCCATCGGCGTGAAGTCATCATTCAGCAGCACCACTTTATACATGGCCGGCTTCTTGAGCTTCTGCTCCTGCCGCTCAAGTACTGTACCGTCCTGCTTGTTGGGATTAATCGCCATACACCCATTCTAAACGCAGGACCCGCCCGCAATTGCCGCTCCCGGCCTCCGACCACCCGGTCGGAATAAGTTGCCGATACGCATAATTTGCTGCTTCGTGTCCATCGAATCCTGCCGCTGCCAAGGTGGCGCGACCCGTTTGACCTTCTTCGAATCCAGTATCGCACAGCTTCAAAAAAACAAACAAACGGAGCACTCACCAGGGCCGCAGGCCGTATCACACAAATAAGTCGATTATGTGACTTTTCAAGATTATGTGACTTTTCAAGATGGAGTGCTTGGACGGGACCGCACACGCAAAGCAGGAATTACCCTACAAATTCAATAGGTGCAACGAGATATCGGCTATCCTAAAAATTTCTTGACACGTGATTTAAGAGCTTTAACAATCGAATTGGCACTTTTTTCCGGGGGCCTCCGGGTGAAAGAAGGCCGAGGTGAGCTTGTGAGGAGAGGGGGGCGGTTCACAATGTGGGATGTGCCGTCAAGTTTTTCGAGCGTGCTCTGGTTGCGACGAGAGTTAGAGGGGAAGTACGAATGTCTACTGGTACGGTCAAATGGTTCAACGACGCGAAAGGCTACGGATTCATCACGCCCGATGAAGGCGGCGAGGATCTGTTCGCACATTTCTCGGCGATTCAAATGAACGGTTTCAAGACACTCAAGGAAGGCCAGAAGGTCACCTTCGAGATCGTCCAGGGACCGAAGGGCAAGCAGGCATCGAACATCCAGGACGCGGCCTGACCGTTCGACTGGGGTTATTGCCTCTGAAACCCGGCTTCGTGAGCTGCACCCCAAAAGTTGGACATTGATCCAACCTTTGGGGTGTTTTTCATGGCGAAGTACATAGAGCAGTTCAAGCTGGCAGTTGTAGAGGAGTATGAGTCGGGAGAGTTGGATCTCGGAGCGTGGCGCAGCGCCACGGAATCGACGAGGCGACGGTACGCCAGTGGGTTGCTGCGTATCGGGCGAATGGAGTGGCCGGTATCAAGCGCAAACACGAGCGTTATAGCGTGTCGTTCAAGCTATTGGTACTGGGCGGATTCAATCGGTCGTCGCAACACCTTTGATCGAGGAGGTGCTGCATGGGACGAAGTGCAAAGCAGGTGTATCGGTTGACAGGCCGAGGAGCGATGTACTGGCCGGGCGCGCCATCAC
>LELG01000359.1 GCA_001045575.1 Candidatus Burkholderia pumila | reverse complement strand
ATCCCGCTTGCGCGTGCGCTTGGTTGACAGGTTCAAGCCGAGATAAAGTTGCGTCATTGCGATGCTTCTAGGTCGTAGCTAATATAATAATATTTATTTCTATGCGACATTACGCGCAGTAGTTACGCCCTGCGCAATCAGGCGTCCACGCGCAAGCACGATGAGTCTGTCCGCATACCCGAACACCACGTCCATGCTGTGCTCGGTGAGCAGCATGCCGATGTTGCGTTCCTTCGCCAAGCGTGCCGTGAATGGCATGAGTGCGTTGCGCTCTTCGGGCGCCATGCCTGCGGTCGGTTCATCCATCAGTAAGAGCCTTGGACAATTGGCAAGCGCTATGGCAAGTTCGACGCGCTTGACATCGCCATAAGCCAGCACCGCGCAGCTACGATGCGCATACTCCGCCATGCCAACGAGTTCAAGCAGCGCCAACGCATCTTCTTTACGCCATGACGCGACGCGCCCTAAGAAATTGATACGCGACGCTCGTGCGAAAGCAAAGCCATCTGCACGTTCTCAAGCACGGTCATTGAATTGAACGTGGCAGCAATCTGAAATGTGCGGCCTACGCCGAGACGCCAGATATCGCGCGGACGCTTGCCTGCGATTTCTTGATCGCCTAAAAGGATCGAGCCCGAAGTCGGCTTGAGTTGTCCATCGATCATGTTGAAGCACGTCGATTTGCCCGCGCCGTTCGGTCCGATGAGCGGCCAGTAATTCGCCCGCGTCCAGATCGAACGAGACGTTATCGACTACTTTGACGCCGTCAAAGAATTTGCCCAGCGAATCGATGCGAAGCAAAGTCATTCCGCCTCCGCGAACCGTTCGCCTACAAAGGCCGCGATGCCTTGCGGAAACGCGATGACGAGCACGAGAATGGCCCCGCCCAGCAACGCTTGCCAGTAATCCGTCTGACGCGCGACGGTGTCTTGCAGCCACGTAAAAACCGTTGCGCCGACGATGGGGCCGGTCAGCGTCTGTATGCCGCCTAGCAGGACCATCACGAGACCATCGACGGAACGGCTCACGCTGATCACTTCAGGCGAAATATTGTCTTTGGAAAACGCATACAGCGAACCCGCAAGTCCGCACACGAGCGATGCCGCAACGAACACCGCCCACTGCACGCGAGCCACATTCACGCCGATAGTTTCGGCGCGCATGGCGAGTCCCAGTGGTGAAAAAAGCATGCGCCTGAGGATATAAACGCCGATAACCACGGCCACGAGCGTGAGTGAGATAGTAAAACGCGACCGGCGAAGTAAGCCATGTCGACGGCCATATGCCAAGGATGCCGTTGCTGCCGCCCGGTGACCGCATCCTACTGATAGACGACGGACTAGGCGATCTGTGTAAACGCGAGCGTAAGCATCGCCAGATAAACGCCCGATAGGCGCACGCAAAACCAGCCGAAAACCAAAGCGCCCAAAGCCGCCAACAATAGGCCAAGAACGAGCGCCGCTTCCATCGGCAGGTAAAGCGCCTTGAGGAATAGCGCTGCGCCATAAGCGCCCAGGCCAAAATAAGCCTCATGTCCAAACGAATGCATGCCGCCCGGTCCCATGATGAAATGCAGATTCGCCTCGAACAACACCGCGATCATGATTTCGACCAGCAGCACAGGCATATAGGGAAATGCATCGGCGGCTAGCGGCGCAAGGGCGAGCATAAGCACGACGATACTTGCCACGCTCTTGCCGCGACGCGTGAAAGGACGCAAAGGCGTATCGACGGGCGCGGCTGTGCGTGCGATTGTCTGCGGACGGCCGAACAGGCCCAGGGCCTGAGCACGAGCACGACCGCCACCACCACGAACTCTGCGACCAGCGTGAACTTCGACAGGGAAAAGTCGATGCCGAACATCGACACGTATCCTATGCCGATGCACATCGCCTTGATTTCCGCGATCAGCAATGCAGGGACGAACGCGCCTGGTATCGAACCCATGCCGCCGACCACCACGACGACGAACGCATTGCCGATGGCATCGAGATCGAGCGAAAGATTGGCTGACATGCGCGGCAAGTGCCGTGCGCCGCCGAGTCCCGCCAAAAACGCGCAGACAAAAACACTCCGGTAAAGAGCCACGCCTGATTGACGCCCAGCGCACCAAGCATTTCCCGGTCCGCACTGGCTGCGCGCACGAGCGTGCCCAGCGCGTGCGCGTCAGCGCATACCAGAGCGCGAGCAATACGACGGGACCGATTGCGATCAAGGCCAGGTCGTAAGCCGGCAAAGCATGGCCGAGCAGTTGCACCGCACTGCCAAGCAAAAGCGCGCGCGGCCCGAATAGATCTCCGGTCCCCATATATAAAGCGCGGCATCGCAGAAAATCAGCACGAGCGCGAATGTGGCAAGCAAATAAAACAACTCGGGCACGCGATAAATTCGTCTAAGCACACTGACTTCGACAAGCGCGCCTAAAGCACCGATGACCAGCGCCGCGCCGAGCCCACAAGCCCCAAAGCCCCTCACCGTCCCGCCAAAGCGGCTCGTCAGGCTATAAGCCACGTACACACCAAGCATATACAGCGTGCCATGCGCGAAATTGACGATGCGCGTAACGCCAAAGGTCAGCGACAAGCCCGACGCGACAGAAAGAGCGCGCAGGCATCCGCCAGGCCGTTGACGAGTTGAACGATGAGGTTCGTTAGTCCATTGAATCAGATGAATTGCACCGGATTCGTCGAGTTGGATCGGAATATTTCCACTCTTGCGGCTGCTCCAGTGCGTCGAGCCGTCGGCGGGCTTGTGCCACAGCGTGTAGTCGAGCACTCGCGCCTCAAGACGCGCCAAATCCCGGCGTGGCGCATGACCCGGGTACCTGCCGTACAATCCC
>LELG01000358.1 GCA_001045575.1 Candidatus Burkholderia pumila | reverse complement strand
CCCGTCTCGGCTTCCTTCAAAATGCCGATGATTTGTTCTTCGGTGAATCGCTTTTTCATTGCCGTTCCTCTCTTTCTGGAACGAACTCCTACATCGTCATCGTACTAAACGCGGGGAACAGGTCAGTTGCGCATGCTCGGCGCACCGAAAAAACCGCCTTTTGAAGGCGGCGTTTCTGCATGCATGTTTACAGCGCGCGGCGCGCGGCCGATTATGCGTTAGCCCACAGCAGCAACCTGACGCAGCACTACACGCTTCGCGGCTTGCAGCATCGCCGTATAGCTATCGACGTAGTTCTGCGCCATCGTCTTCGAGCTGAAGCGGCGTTCGAACTGCGCGCGAATCTCCGTGCGGTTCAGTTCATCGATCCGATGTTGCGCGCCCACCGCGCCCGGCACGTCCTCACAGATGAAACCCGTCACGCCATGATCGATGACTTCAGGTACCGAACCGCGATTGAAGGCGATCACCGGCGTACCGCACGCCATCGCTTCAATCATTACGAGGCCGAACGGCTCGTTCCAGTCGATCGGGAACAGCAGCGCCTTGGCACCCGACAGGAACTCCGGCTTCTGCACCTCATTAATCTCGCCGATGAACTCGACATGCGCCTGCGACAGCAGCGGCTCGATTGTCGACTTGAAATATTCCTGGTCAACCTTGTCCACCTTTGCGGCAATCTTCAGCGGCAGACCGCTTTGCGCCGCGATCTTGATTGCCAGGTCGGCGCGCTTTTCTGGGCAGATACGGCCCAGAAAAGCCAGATATTCCGGCTTCTTGTGCGCTTGTGGCGTCAGCAGGTTGTCCGGCAGGCCGTGATAGACCGTGTTCAGCCAGTTCGCCTGCGGCAGCGGCCCGCGCTGGTTGTCCGAGATCGAGATGACGTTCGCCTTGGTGAACGTGTCGAAGATCGGTTGCAGTTCCGGCAAGTCGAGACGGCCGTGCAGCGTGGTCACGAACGGCGTTTCCATCTGCGTGAACAGCGGGAACGGCATGTAATCAAGGTGGAAATGCAGCACGTCGAATTCATGCGCGCGGCGGCGGACGTTTTCGAGCAGCAGCATGTGTGGCGCGAGCGCATCGCGGATGGTCGGGTCGAGACGCAAGGCGCGCGGCCACGCTGCTTCGAGCGTCGCCTTGGTTTGCGAATCGCCGCTTGCGAACAAGGTTACATCGTGGCCGAGGTCGACGAGCGCATCGGTCAGGTATGACACGACGCGTTCAGTGCCGCCGTAAAGCTTCGGGGGAACTGCTTCGTGCAACGGTGCAATTTGTGCGATTCGCATACGTGACTCTCCTTATTGGTTCGGCATCGCAGTCACGCTCCGGCCGAGCGCTCAACATGCCATTCGGGCAGGCCGCGTGTGTCAGTAGTGACGCCACTCGAGATCGGCCCGGAGATGAAATAAACATCGCGACCGCGGTTATCCCTTAAGACCTATTATCGGGATCGAGAGCGGCATTTCACGTCATTTTTCAATCGCTTATCGTTGTTACAACGCGAAACATATGCTGTATGAAAAAGCCGCAGGCAACGTTTGCAGCACACTGCGTTCCCGCTCTCGAAGCGTCGCCGAACGGCGCGCGAATATTTATTGTACGGGCTTTTTCTTAATTCAACCTTTAAGTCAGACGAATTGCCGTCGATTAATGCATTACCCGACAAGACACGCAAACCGAACATCTCGTGTAAGAAAAATTCCTACACGTATACACGTAAACTCGCGACTTTCTGGCGTTAATTTGGCGCGTCTGTCCAATAGCCGCGCGCACGCCGCCTGGCAGACAATGATCTCGAAAATACGAGCGGGACCGGATCGCTTGCGCCCAGTCAGAGCGCGGATCCGGGCAAACGTTCCCCGCACGGCCTGACGAGCCACGTATCGACTCGGGGGGAAAAATGACAACCAGCCAAACTAGTACGCTCGCGGAAATCCGCGAGGTGAACCTGTCGTACTTGCTCCTCGCTCAGCGCCTGCTCACGATGACCGCGTGTCGGCGATGTACCGTCTCGAACTTTCGGAACAAGTCGCGCAGGTGTCGAGTTCGCTCTCGCTTGCGCAGGCTGTGAAGGTGGCGTCGTCGAGCCATCTTTTGTGCCGCTTCCGGTTCGATGACCACACCATCCTCGCCACGCTTGCCGACAAGGACAAGAGCGCCGCGCTCTCTCACGCGCACGCCGCCATCCTGCTGGCCGACGCACCGACCGAGCAGATCGGTTGAACGCCGCTCAGGAGCTGAAGGGCGCATCACTGCCCAAAGGCATGCTGCCGTTTTCGACCGACTGGTTCATGACGTGGCAGCCGAATATCCATTCGTCACTGTTCCATGCAATTTACCGGTTCGTTTCCCAGAACGACCCGGGCACGCCTGCGATTCAGGGAATCGTCAAAAGCTACCTGGAACATCTCGGCCTGCATAGCGATGAGCCGGTGCTTGTCGCTCACGTGCGCGGCAGGTTGCGGCGTGAGGGCGTCGGAGGCCACTTTGCACTTGGATATCGTACAAAGCGACTGGGGGGCGATTTACCACCGGTATTCGTCGATCTGGATCGTTCCGCCCATTTCCTCGATCATGGCGCAAAATTCGTCTGGCATGTCTGGGCACGGTCGCCAGAATCGTTGAACCAGTAACACTACAGAGCCAACTTTGCGTTTTGCGCCTGCAAGTGACCGGGTAGGATTGGTAATTAAACTAATTTATAACTCATGACACTAGCGAGAAACGCAAAGGCGTCGTCGTGAGGCGGGGTCTGAAGGAAGCGTGTACCAAAGCCACGACCTGACGAACAGAAACCAGGGCCTACCCGGGCGGACGAGCGAGCCCGGGCCCGGGGTGGTAGATCTGGCGGGTGTGTG
>LELG01000357.1 GCA_001045575.1 Candidatus Burkholderia pumila | reverse complement strand
GGTTCAACATGAAAAGTGGCATGCCACCACGATAGCGGAACCAGCGCGAGCCCAACGCCTGAGATACGCCAACCGCCTCCGCTGTTTTCTCACTTGTAATGCCAGTCGCGATCTGTTGCCAAAACCGCCGCTCGATCTCATGTCCAAGTGATGGCGCGCCCGGCCAGTACATCGCTCCTCGGCCTGTCAACCGATACACCTGCTTTGCACTTCGTCCCATGCAGCACCTCCTCGATCAAAGGTGTTGCGACGACCGATTGAATCCGCCCAGTACGAGATGTCACGCAGATTCTCGGCGTCACGGGCAACGACTCGTATATCGGACTGGTGCTGTTCACGACGATGGTGAACGTCAAGGGCTCGCTTAACACGAGCGGCTCGTGGATGCAGCAAGGACAGCACGAAATGGGGTTTCAACCCGACCAATATTACGCTGTCGAACTGGAGCGGCTGCACGGTCGAGCCGCGCGATTCGGGCGGCAACATCAATCAAGAAGGCGGCGGCGTACGCGCCGGCCAGCTCGCCGGGCTTTACGCCGTGGTAGGCGGGCTTTCAGGTCAAGTACTACAACACGAGCTGCCAGATTTCGTCGAAGGTCAGCCCGAACCCGGCGGTCATCACGGGTGTGTCCCTGCCGCGATACTACGACGGCGGTAGCGGGCGCAATTCGTACGGCAATCAGACGCTGTGCACGGGTGATACGATGACCGCGCCGGTTTCGTCGTGGTCGCAGATGACGACGAGCACCAACATCACCTATGATCAGAACGGTAGTCCCGACGACTTTCAGCCGTGTTCGATTTAGCCAGTCAGCCTTCCTGACCAAGCATCAGGACACGCTCACCAGCGCCGTCGACAATATGCAGGCTTACGGCTCGACCATGATTCCGATCGGCCTGCTGTGGGGCTGGTGCATGTTGTCATTGGACTGGTCGCCGGCGGTGGCGGGCAAGAACAATGGCTGGACGACGAACACCGACACTACGCTGCCGCGCCCTGAAACGACGCAGGTGTTGCAGCGCGTGGCAATCGTGCTAACCGATGGCGGGAACGATCCCGGCCCGACCACCGGCACTTTTCGGATGCCTTACTTCAATCAGTTTTCACAGGGCGACCAGAATCTGAAGGCATCGCCGCTCGGGCTGAACGGCGTCACCTCCAGTTCGACCGACCTGAACACATTCCAGCTCGGCGTGTGTACGGCAATGAAGAACAGCGGGATCATCATTTACGCAATCACGTTCGGCACCGACGACGCCAGCAAGGCGGCGCAAACGACCATGCAATTCTGCGCATCGCCCGGCAACTATTACCATGTGCCGGACAACAACATGCTAAATACAATTTTTCAGCAAATTGCGGGAAATCTGGGTGTGCTCCGGCTTACTCAGTGAAGGTAACCAACAGAGAGGCGCGCGCCGCCTCTCTGTTGGTTACCTTACTTAGTTACGTCATGGCAGCAGGTGAATTCATGGATACAAACGCGGTGGCTCCCGCCAATCCGGCTCCGACCCGGCTTCAGGCTCGCGCGCAAGCGCTGGTCGAAGTCACGGTGCGCATGGTCAGGGTGCTGGCGCTCGGTATCTTTCTGTATGGCGCGATCGTCCAGTTCGCGTGCGCGATCCCTCGCGCGTGACCGTGCTGCTGATGGTCGTGTCGGAACCGTCACCATCCTGCTGGCGATGTGTTCGCGCGTGTCACAGAAGCGCGACTGGAACCCGGCTACGGTCATCGTCTTTACGCGGGGCGACGTTCTATTTTCTGGCGTTCGATATCGCGCCGAGCATCCATCTGATTCCTGAGTGGATCGCCGTGTATCTACAGGTGATCGGCATGTCGATTCAGACCAGCGCGAAGCTTTCGCTGCGCCGCTCGTTCGGCATTCTGCTGGCCAACCGCGGCGTGGTCGTGCTGCTGCACTGGACGTTGCAGATCGTGTGTATTCTCCGCGAAAAGCGCTTGCTGTCCGATGACGCTTCGTACCGTGAATATGAGCAGCGCGTGAAATACTGTCTGATTACCGGCATTTTTTTGATCGACGCGTGAATTGGGCATGCCTGTTGCTCGCGTGAAGTGCGCAGTTCCACTTCACAAGGAGTCCCGACATGCCCGAGAAGAAAACCGTCGAGTGCGCGTCGAAGGCGAAGCGCGAGGGGAAGTCTCCGAGCACCCAGGCAGGCGAGTTCGTGAAGGAGCAGATCGATCATATACGCGAAGGCAAGCATGGGGCGAAATCAACGAAGCAGGCCATCGCAATCGGTCTGTCGGAAGCGCGCCGCTCCGGCGTGAATATGAAGATGCCGAAGAAGGGCCAAGCGTCCGAGGCGACGCGCAAGAAGGCCACGCAGGATACCAGGGCGGCGCATCGCACGAGAAAGGGTCCGGGCACTGAGTCGAAGGCGAAGCGTTCGGCAGCGACGACGCGCGTACTCAAGCGTGGGAGCACGAAGGTGGCGTCGCCGAAGGCATTGTCGAAGCAGGGGCATGCGGCGGCGAGCCGGAGATCGACGGCGCATCGGTCTGCATCGGCGAAGAAGGGATGGGAGACGCGGAAGAAGAATGCGGCCTCGCGCGGCTCGTCTTTTTTGAAGGCCGCGCGGCACGTGGCGCGTTGATCGCTCGTTGAGCCTGGAGTTGGAGCGCGTCAGGGTACATGACGATGCGCCCTGATGTTAGCTTGGAGTCTACAACATGGTATGCCGGTCGGATCGTCGGTAACATCCGTTTCCTGATTCTTGATTCCATATTCGACCGGCATGAACGCGAAGTATCGTCATCCTCTCATCTCGACCTTTCACTTCGACACGGGCGCGCGAGGCGAAAAATTTACATTCAAGCCTCTCTGCACGCCGATGACCCCCC
>LELG01000356.1 GCA_001045575.1 Candidatus Burkholderia pumila | reverse complement strand
AACTCACTGAACGGAATCTCTGCTCGCATGGCCCGTTCTACGAAATCGAGGCGAAGTTGCATGGTGTCTTGGGGGTGCACGGCATGGTTGTGTCCGAGGTATCAAAGTGCCTCAAAGTGTCAACCATGTCCCCGCTCTATACAGCCCAGTAAAGCACGAGCGATGCGCACACGAACGCGAACAGCGCGATCAGGCTCATCAACGGCAGATTGACGGGGCGATCGAGGTCAGGCGCGGCGCAGCGCCAGCAGGCTCACCGGGCCGGTCAGGTACAAAATCACCGTCGCCACCGAAATGACCACCGCTAGCGTGCCCCAGCCGCGGAAGATGAACGAGACCAGCAGGTTGAACCACATCGTCTGACGCGGCACGCCGTAGAACGGTTGCACGATGCCGAACATCTTCGGCATCGTGTGTTGTTGCGCTCCATCGTGTAAATTATACTTATATTGTTGGTTGGCCGTCGCCATCGCCATGTAGGTCGTGCCAGTGCCACTTAGGCTGACGAAGGCATCCACATAAAGCAGGATCGCAAGCCAGTTCATATTCAGCGCCAGCGCCAATTCCGCGAACAGCGACGCGAAGTTGAAGTGGCTCCAGCTCTTCGCCACATCGGCGGGATTGACCACGACGATGTACGCCACCTGCAGCAGCACATAAATGATCAGCGCCAGCACGATCGAGCAAATCATCGCGAACGGAATGCTCGTCGACGGATGACGCGCCTCGCCCGCCAGATTCACCGGGCTCTGGAAGCTGTTGAAGCTGAACACGACGCCGCTCGTCGTAACCGTCGTCAGCACGGCCGGCCAGCCGTACGGCGCTAAGCTCGACGCCGTGCCGAAGTTCTCCGAATGGAAACCCGTGAAAATCAGCCCGGGGATGGTCGCGCCCGGAATTACGAACTTGAAGATAGTGATGGTCGTATTGGCGCGAGCAAACACAATAATTCAGCATGAAAATAGATAATGACCAGCAGCGCCGACAGTACGATGCCGGATGTCGTCAATATGTCGTTGACGTAAAGCGCGTGCGCCCAGTCATAGGGCCAGGTGCTCATGTACTGGATGGACGCTTCCGCTTCGATAGGAATCGTCGAAACGATCGCAATCCAGTTCGCCCATACGCGATGAAACCAACCAGCGCGCCGTGCGAATAGCGCGCATAGCGCACCATGCCGCCGGATTCCAGGAACATCGCGCCAAGTTCCGCGTAAGTCAGCGCAATCGCCAGAATCACCACCGCGCCGAACAGCCATCCCGAGCCGATGATGGATCCCAGGCCGGTCAGCATCAGCACCAACGCGCCCGATGCTTCGTTGAATCGACTTCTCTGTCACATCCTTCTCCAGTGTCTCGCGTCGCTATGATTCGGAACGGCTTTGTAGAGCCGCGGTTCTCACAAGAGCCACCCAGTTATATCACCGACCGCCCGTCATATATCCGACCGCCCGTCGATGCAGGTGCAACCCAACCCAAAACGGCGCGTAGTTTACTGGTTGCACTTTTCGATTGCAGTCTATGTGCCGAGAAATGCGCATTCTCTGCGCGCCGTTAGTCGTTTTTTGTGACCAGAGGACGAACGCTTCGTAACGATTGCGCCGCCCATCTCAAAAAATCCCTTCAACTTGGTCGGATATTATTTGACCGCGAAATGGTTTAGCCGTATAAAGCTTCTTGCAGGATTTCAAGTGGCGAGTAAAGAGGTCTTTCGTAGGTTCGCCATCACGGTATTCCGGTTGGTCCCATTGCCCCTTCCTTGATTTTCCGCACCCCCGGGCTTTCGCCTATATTAATTTAATAATTTTTTTTGGAATAAGTAAAATGGAAACCGGTACCGTCAAGTGGTTCAATGACGCAAAGGGCTTTGGCTTCATCACTCCGGATGGCGGCGGCGAAGATCTGTTCGCGCACTTCTCGGAAATCCGCATCGAAGGCTTCAAGACGCTTCAGGAAAACCAAAAAGTTTCGTACGAAGTGAAGGCTGGCCCGAAGGGCAAGCAAGCCGCGAACATCAAGCCGGTCTAGTCTAAGTACCCGCGAGAATGCGTAACACAAAAAACCCCGCCTCAGCGGGGTTTTTTTTGCTGCTGATGCGAAGACGCGTTGGGCGTAAATGCCGAGGCCGGTCGTCGAATACGGCCTGGGCGTCCGGAACAGCCGCTCAGCCGCTGCGAGCGCTTCGGACAGGAACCTGAGGCCCCGCCTGCCTCACCGTTTCGCGCGCCGATTCCACGATCCGCCGCGTCTCATCCTTGCCCGCTTCCGCTTCGATCAGTTGGGACTCGTCGAACGCGACGCGCTTCGGCGTGTAGATCGTGTTAATCAGATGCCAGGTTGCCAGATCGTAGTAGCGCGGTTCGGCACTTCGCGGCCTTGCGGATCCAGCGTCTGGTAATCGAGTTCGCGCAGAATGGTCGCCAGTTCGACGCGGCGGTCGAAATCCGTTCCGGCCACATGCACGCCGTTATGCGCGAGCACATCGCTTTTGCGATCAAGATGCTTCGCGCGTTCCGGCCCCACTGGCACCAGCGAAAAGTCCGACGTACCGCCGCCGATATCCGCAACCAGCACGAGCCGCTCTTCGGTGAGGTTCTTCTCGTAATCGAATGCAGCGGCGGTGGGTTCGTACTGGAAATGAATATCTCGCAGTCCGATGGCATGCGCGCACGCTTCGAGCTGTCTTTGCGCGAGGCGGCCGGCTTTCGGGTCGTCACCGCTCGGCATAGGGGACGGCCGTAAGGCCGTGCCCTATGCCACATCATTACCCGGCATGGGGGTCCGCACCGGGCGGTTCGGGAAGTTGAGTTGAGGTTATGAGAGTCGAGGGACGCCCAGTTGATCAAAGTAAGCAAGGTTCAGCACGCTGTTGAGCAACTGCCCACTGTT
>LELG01000355.1 GCA_001045575.1 Candidatus Burkholderia pumila | reverse complement strand
GGTGCACGGCATGGTCGTGTCCGGGACATCAAAGTGCCTCAAAGTGTCAACTATGTCCCCGACAGACTGTCAGCGATGTCCCCGACCTATACACAGCCGCAAAAAATTACCCCCGGGGAGGCGGCTATTGAATATCAAGCACGAAAACAGCAACGCCTTCTCCCAACAAAGCAAAATTTAAAAAAGCGCCTCGTCGTAATCCATCATAGGCTTAGCACCGGCACGAGCAGCACGAATAGCAGAAGCCGTCTCGGGCAAAAGCTTGGCGAAATAAAACCGCGCAGTAGCGAGCTTGGCCTTATAGAAGTCATCGCCTGAAGAAGCGTTATCGAGCGCAACGTGAGCCATCCGCGCCCAGAAGTACGAGAAAACCAGATGCCCGACGGTACGCAGATAAGGCACAGCAGCAGCGCCAACTTCATCAGGATTCTGCATAGCCTTCATGCCGATCTCCATGGTGAGCTTCTGCACCTTCTCCCCGATATCCGCGAGCGGATTGATGAACTCCTGCATCTCCGGCTTGATGCCTTCCTCTTCGACGAAGTCAGTCACGAGCTTGCCGAAGCGCTTCAGCTTCGCGCCCATATCGCCGAAAATCTTGCGCCCGAGCAAATCCAAAGCCTGAATCGAGTTAGTACCTTCGTAAATCATGTTGATGCGCGCATCGCGGACATACTGCTCCATGCCCCATTCGGAGATAAACCCGTGCCCGCCGTAAATCTGCATCGCCATGTTCGTGCCTTCGAACGCGTTGTCCGTCAGGAACGCCTTGATGACCGGCGTCAGCAGCGCAACGAAATCCGCAGCCTCACGGCGCACCGCATCGTCCTCATGCGACAGTTCCTTGTCGATGTTCAACGCCGCCCAGTACGCAAACGCGCGCCCCGCTTCAGCATAAGCCTTCTGCGTGAGTAGCATACGCCGCACATCCGGATGCACGATGATCGGATCGGCCGGCTTGTCCGGCGCTTTCGGACCCGTCAAAGACCGCATCTGCAAACGCTCTTTCGCATACGTGAGCGAGTTCTGATACGCGACTTCGGTCAGGCTAAGCCCTTGCATGCCCACGCCCAGCCGCGCCGCGTTCATCATGACGAACATGGCGTTGAGGCCTTTGTTTTCTTCGCCGACAAGCCAGCCTTTCGCACCATCGAGGTTCATTACGCAGGTTGCGTTGCCGTGAATGCCCATCTTGTGTTCGATGGAACCGCACTTGATGCCGTTGCGCTCTCCAACTGAACCGTCCGAAGAAGGCACAAACTTCGGCACAATGAAGAGCGAAATGCCCTTGATGCCCATCGGCGCGCCCGGCAGACGCGCCAGCACTAGATGGACGATGTTCTCGGCCATATCATGCTCGCCGCTCGAAATGAAGATCTTCGTGCCGGTGAGCGCGTAGGAGCCGTCGGAATTGGGTTCGGCCTTCGTGCACAAGATGCCGAGGTCCGTGCCGCAATGCGGCTCGGACAGGCACATCGTCCCGGTCCACGTGCCTTCGATCAGCTTCGGCAGATACACCGACTTCTGCTTGGGCGTGCCATGCGCGTGCAGGCATTCGTACACGCCGTGCGAGAGGCCCGGATACATCGTCCAGGCCTGATTCGCCGAATTGAGCATTTCGTAGAGCGCGTTGTTCACGAACGCGGGCAGGCCTTGCCCGCCGAATTCGGGATCGCAGCCGAGCATAGGCCAGCCCGCCTCGACATATTGCCGATAGGCTTCCTTGAACCCCGCAGGCGTGCGCACGACGCCATCGCCTTCATACGTGCAGCCTTCGCGGTCACCGCTCTGGTTGAGCGGGAACACGACTTCCGCGCAGAACTTGCCGGCCTCTTCCAGCACCTGATTGATAGTGTCGGCGTCGAGGGCGGCGTGCTTCGGCATGCGCTTCAGTTCGGCTTCGACGTTCAGTACTTCGTGCAGCACGAACTGCATGTCGCGTATCGGGGCGGCGTATTGTCCCATTGAGTCTTCTCCGGTTCTTCAGGCTCTTGGTTGCGCGCCGCCCGTCTGACGACGAACGGCGCTAACGGCTATCGGTTTGATGCGATGTGTAAGTTGCCGCCGGCGTCGGAGCCGGATTCGCACCGACGTTCGCCTGCGCGTTGCCGTTCGATCCCGGCGACTGATACGACACGATCGTCTTCTCCAGCGCGTCCCGCGTCAGTTGCACCGCTTCCGGAAGATGCAGGAAGCGCGAGTCGTGATGCAGGCCGAGCGTGAAACTGTACAACTCGAAAAGCATCAGCGACCGTGTCCTGCTTCATATGCCCTTCGTCCTTCGACTGGCGAATCGCGCGCCTCGCGCCACATGCTCACGCTTATACCAGTTGCTCCCGCACGGCACTGGCCGCGCGGTTGTCGTACTCCGCTGCGCCGCTAATATAATGCAGCCGGTGGTCACTTCCTGAATCCGCTTCTCCATCCAGCGATTCATCATCGCGCGAAGCCGCGGCAAGCCACGTCCCTCTCGCAAGCTCGGGAAGAACACTTCGTCTTCGAACCGACGGTGGTACTCGCGCACCACTTCGACCTGCAAATCTTCGCGCGATCCGAAATGTGCAAACACGCCGCTCTTGCTCATCTGCATCCGCTCGGCCAGAAGGCCGATCGTCAGCCCTTCCAGACCGTACCGACTCGCCAGATCCAGCGCTGCATCGAGAATCGCGGCCCGCGTCTGTTCGCCTTTTCGCATGATATCCCTACCGTTCTCTTATGTAACCCGTAAAATCGAACGTCCGTTCTATTGCTTCAGCGAGATTCAAGGTGAATTGGCGAGCCCCGGCGGGCACCCAAACTCCTCCGGGTATGGGCACTTCAAATTTCCCCACCTGACGCTCCCCGGCTGAACTGCTGAGCGACCACGAACGATGCTGCAGGACGTTTATTTTTGTCTCCTTCGAAG
>LELG01000354.1 GCA_001045575.1 Candidatus Burkholderia pumila | reverse complement strand
CCGCACAGAGCGCCCAACTCCATATCGCGCTGCCAGCACCTCTGTCCCAACGCCACCCGCGAGGTACTCATCAACTACTTGCTGCCGGAACTGCTCGTTGTACTTCGCCATGAAAAACACCCCAAAAAGCCAGATCGATGCCCAACTTTTTTGGGGGGGGGCAGTTCAGAGGCGGCCTTTTCTAGTGGTGTAGGCATAGTGTGGATTGTGCGAAGCATTGGCATTATATGCTTACAAGTCAACCAGCCACACTATTTGTGGCCGCAAAGCCAAGCATCGTTAGCGGTCGAAACCTTACGACACGGTCCTCTCCAAGCAGCGCGTCAAAGTACGACAAATTGTTTCATCAATCGAAATATATCTTAAAAAAGATAACATAAAAATGTCTGATGAAACCGATGCGAACGGAGCAAAATCCATGTCGCGCTACAGTTTGCGCAGTTCAAATCACCTATCCACACCGCCATCATGTTGAGTAACGACACCGATCCGATCGTGGCAATCGCAACCGCGCCCGGGCGCGGAGGCATCGGTGTGGTGCGGTTGTCGTTCGGGCGTGCGGGCGAAGCCGCCGCGCACAAAGCGATGTTCGCGCTGTGCGGTCAGTCGCTCGCGCCGCGCCATGCGGGCTATGTGCCGTTCATCGATGGCAAAGGCGAAGCGCTTGATCGCGGCATCGCGCTGTACTTTCCCGCGCCGAATTCCTATACTGGTGAACACGTGCTCGAATTGCAGGGCCACGGCGGCTCGATCGTCCTGCAGTTGGTTCTGCAACGCGCGATCGAAGTTGGGCGTGACTTCGGCCTGCGGCTGGCCGAGCCGGGCGAATTCACGCGCCGCGCCTTTCTCAACGACAAGCTCGATCTCACGCAAGCGGAAGCCGTCGCCGATTTGATCGAAGCCAGTACCGAGGCCGCCGCGCGCTCCGCCGGCCGCTCGCTCGAAGGCGCGTTTTCGCGCGAAATCCACGCGCTGGTCGAAGACGTCATCAATTTGCGGATGCTCGTCGAAGCGACGCTCGACTTCCCCGAAGAAGAGATCGATTTCCTCGAAGCCGCCGATGCACGCGGCAAGCTCGCGCGCATCCGCCATCGCCTGGATTCGGTTCTCGCCGATGCCCGGCAAGGCGCGCTGCTGCGCGAAGGCTTATCCGTCGTGCTGGCGGGTCAGCCGAACGTCGGCAAGTCGTCGCTGCTGAACGCGCTGGCGGGCGCGGAACTCGCAATCGTCACGCAGATCGCCGGCACTACGCGTGACAAGGTCGCCCAGACGATTCAGGTCGAAGGCATTCCGCTGCATATCATCGACACGGCGGGTTTGCGGGAGACGGAGGATGAGGTCGAGCGGATTGGCATCGAGCGGACCTGGGGCGAAATCGAGCGTGCGGACGTCGTGTTGCATTTGCTCGATGCGCGTATTGGCGTGACGGAAGAGGATCACAACATCGATGCGCGGTTTCCCGCGGGCGTGCCGGTCGTGCGCGTGCTGAACAAGACGGACCTGGGCGCGCCGGCTGCATCGCGCGAAGAGGAAGATGCGCGCGAGGTGAATCTGTCCGCGAAGACGGGCGAAGGAATCGGGTTGCTGCGCGAGGTGTTGTTGAAGATTGCCGGTTGGCAGGCGGGCGCGGAGAGCGTGTATTTCGCACGTGAACGGCATCTGATTGCGCTGCGTGAGGCGCGCGATCATCTCGCGCTCTCCGCCGAACACGCCGATCAACAGTCGCAGGTGCTCGATCTCTTCGCGGAAGAGTTAAGGCTCGCGCAAGACAATCTGAATGCCATCACTGGCGAATTTACGTCCGATGACCTGCTGGGCGTGATCTTCAGCCGGTTCTGCATCGGAAAATAAATTTAGGGCCGGTCAAGTTCACGCAATTCCGCGCTGAGCTTTTCGCCCTTCTCCGGTCGCCCGTGAAGCGCTGCGGGCGTGTTCTGGAACAACTCGATGCGATACACGCCATCGCAAAGCGACATCACGGCGGTTTGCACCGCGTTCAGTCCCCGGCTCAAGCCGCCGTGCGCCGCGCGGCCACATTCCCGCTACGGCGCGCAGCAGCAGGGTCTGAACGCCCGCCATCCGCCCGCATCTTGGCGACGAGCGGCGTGGGATGCTGCGCGAAAATCGGCTTCAGATGCGCTTCGATGCATGCGCGCCCGTCGATCGCGCTGCCATCGAAACCGACGAGACTGCCGCGCTCCGCAAAGCGCGCCGTCATCGACGCCGCGTCCTGTCGGTTCCAGTCATCGAGCAAGCCGAAGTACACGCGGCGTGCGCTCGCGGTCCAGTTTTGTCTGGCATGCCCATGCTTATGTTGTCTGTCTTCTTCCACGCGGCGCGCGCCTGATGCGAGCAGCGCGTAAGCCAACGCGTTGGCCGCCGCCGACCGACGAACGTCGCTTCGAAAAGCGCGTTCGTCTTTACCGGCCGCGCGCTTTCCATTCCCGCGATGTATCTGTTCGTACGTCATCGTGACGACGTGCTCATTGCTATGCTGGTCAATACGCTGGTGCCGTTGTGTTCGGGCATCGCCATCTGCACTTACTTGTACTTCCGGTGCGAGCTCGACTTCATGCGCGTGTCGCCCAGAACGATCCTTGCGCGCATGAAGAAAGGCTGGAGCGTATTCATGGCGACATCGCCCGTGGACATTTATGCGTCGAGCAATATCATGCTGCTCACGTTCATTGCGGGGAACGTGGCGGGCGGGTACTTCGCCGCCCGGGAAAAAATAAACCCCGCGGGGACTAAATTTTGAAAACCATTGCAGACACCCCCTTGACGCCGTTTTAATTTCGACAAAAAACCCCCAAGGCGACATGGTTTTTTTTATAAAAAATTCCAAACCAAAAAGAACCAAAGACAAACCATCGTCTCTGTCTCTTATACACATTGGGGGGGGGGGGGGGGGGGGGGGGG
>LELG01000353.1 GCA_001045575.1 Candidatus Burkholderia pumila | reverse complement strand
ATCCGGCGTTGCTCCCATGTTTCAGTCGCCATCCACATGTACGCCATCGCTACTCAATCAAACTAACCAACTACTGCGACAGGACTCGCACCTGCTAGACACTGAGCCGCTTACCGAACCGCTCAGATAAGGCATGTTCGTCGTCGGTGGCAACTCCGATGCATGGTAGCGTCAATCCGGCGTGACCGCACTCAAACGCGTCCGGAATGCGTCGATGCACGGCGAAAGGTCTTCGTCGCGCAGGCTGCGGAAATTGATTTTCAGGTGCCTGGGCGGTTCATTGACGGGGCGGTCGTGACGGCGGTAGAAAACGACGGCGCGCCTGCCTTGTATTTCGCAGCGCGTCACTTCGCTGTACAGCAACGCGTGCCAGCCGAAAGCGGGCGCGAGCCGGAGTTCGAAGTGGTCGGCATCGAATTTGAGGTAAGTGCTGGAGCGCTTGAAGAAGCCGGTGACGAGCAGCAGCACCGAAGGCGTCGCAATGGTGCCTTTGCCAGCCGGGCCATACGTTTCGGCCAGACAATACACGTATAATCACGGCGCCAAGAAAACCAAGCGCGATGATCCCGTTCGCGCTGCCCGGTGAACGAAACGCGAGAACCGGCAACGTGCTTCGACCGGTGTCGATACCGCGTCTTGCGTTCAGACTAGGATCATCGGCCAGAATGATCCGACGTCCTCCAATGACACCGATTACGCCGAGCGGAATAAAAACTAGCAATCGTGATGCCGCCTGCTTTCATCCGCCCCGACTTCGCAACGGCCAGTCCCGCGAGCGATACCGTCCAGAACGCTGCAGCAAAAACAGAAGCAGTGTCGCTACGAATGGAGTCAGATTCCTGGTTACCCGTCCCGGAAGAAACGCCATCAAACCGATGAGATTCAACACTACGCCAACGATAGCCAGGCCCACGAGACACTTCCTGATCGCTACAGACAAGTCGAGCAACGATGCTACGTCATCGGTTTTGCGCGATCTTCAGGTTCAACAAAGTTCCACAAACCGAAGCGCCCGGCCTTCGACTCCGGCCGGGCGCAACGGCGGCATCACCGGCTCACGTGCTCCTTCAACAACGCATTCACCTCGTTCGCCTTCTCCATCTGACTCATGTGGCCGGCGTCGTCGAACACTTTGACGGTCGCGCCTGACGGAGCGTTTTCAGCGTGCGAGGCAGGAATGATCTGATCCTTCCCGCCCCACACGATCAGCACCAGCTTGCCCGATTCCGCCAGCCTGCCGCCCGGTTTCGCGCTCTGCTTCCCTCCCGCAAACAAATCTTTGTTGAGCGATGCAAGCGCATCCGTGACGCCATCCAGACGCAGATCATCGCGCATCTGACGGCTGACCAGTTCCGGATTCGCAAACAGCAACTCGACGACCGGCTTGAGTTCCCGGCGCGACTCCGCCTTTACGAAACCTTCGGTGTACGCGTTATTGACTTCATAGCCGAAGCCGGACGGCGATATCAGCGCGACCGATTCCACGCGCGCCGGCTGATCCGCCGCTATCTGCGCCGCGATGCCGCCGCCTATCGAATGGCCAACGAGGTACGCTTTGTCCAGAGCGAATACACGGTTCTTTTCCGCTAATGCATCGAGATTGAACAGCCGTTGTCCAGATCGCCGCCGAAGCCGTGGATGAACAGCACCGCAGGGCCGGCTCGCGTCGCCGCCGCGCGAGGCGTAGCGCACGCGGATGCCATCGACATCGACGAAGTGATACGTCGCCGCTTCCTCTCCTTCTTCGGAGTCTTCCGCGGGCGTCACGTACGACGAGACGTACTCGTCGATTTCCGCATCGCTCACGGAAGAAGGCGCACGCACGCCGAGCAGCACCTTGACCGGAAGCGTATCGCCTGCCGATGCCACGCGCCGTCGCAGCAAACCCGCATCCGGCGCTTCGACCGCGTTGGCGATCTTGTCGGTTTCGACACCAAGTATTAGCATGCCGACGATGATTTCCGTGCCCTCCGTTCCGTGCCCTCCGTAACGAGTCATTCGTTGACTGTGCCTTCCTTCATCTACAAGCCCCCCCATTTGGGCATGACGATCGATGTGATTGCGGCCATCAGTGCTTTCCTCCTTTCATCGTTTTGCGCGCGGCATCGGCAATCTGCGCGGCGCTCGGGATATACAGGTCTTCGAGCGTCGGAGAGAACGACACCGGCGTATGCGGCAGCGCGACCATTTCGATGCCCGCCTTCAACGCGCCGAACGCCTGCTGCACGACCTGCGCCGAAATATCCGTGGCGATGTTGCAGCGCGGATTCGCTTCATCGACGACGACTAGCCGCCCCGTGTTCTCGACCGTTTCCAGTACCGTGTCGATATCGAGCGGCGACAGCAATCACAGATAAGCGATCTGTGCGCTTACTTCCCTTCCGCTTCGATGCCCTCTTTCGCCAGCGTCGCCGCCGCTTCCAGCGCGCGATACACCATCAAGCCGTATGTGACGATGGACACGTCCTTGCCGTTGCGCACGATGTTCGCTTCGCCGAAGGGAATGGCGTACGAGTTTTCGGGCACTTCGCCCTCGAAGCCGTACAGATTCTTGTGCTCGCAGAAGATGACGGGATCGTTGTCGCGGATGGCCTGGATGAGTAGCCTTTGGTGTCGTATGGCGTTGAACCGAACCCCAAAGGTTGGACTCAACCGTGAGGGGTTTATGGGAAAATACAAAGAGTAGACAAAGCTCGCCGCCGCCAAGGATTACTGCTCAGGCCATCTCAGCCTGATGAGGGCCGTTGCGAAGCGTCACGCTGTTGACGTTTCATCACTCAGGCAATGGGTGGCTGCTTACAAGGCGCATGGCGCCAGCGGCCTGCGAGCGAAGCGAAAGCCATGTTACTCAGCGGCTTTCAAGCTATCAGTATTGGCGCGCGTGCGAGAGGACGGTCTCTCGTATCGTCAAGCAGCTGCACTGTTCGATATAC
>LELG01000352.1 GCA_001045575.1 Candidatus Burkholderia pumila | reverse complement strand
GCAGTTCTCGCACGTCTTCGCCTGAGGCTTCATGGTCAAAACCACGCATGGAAAAGCTTCGATTGGGATGTGCTAAACCGGCTATACGAACCAGGCATGATTGGCAACCCCGTGAACAACGCGAAGTCCGTTGTGCTCACCGAGGAGGAGCTGCGCGAATCCGAGCGCCTCTTCAATCAACTCTTCCCTTCCCCCTCTCAAGCAGCAAAGATTGATAATTAAACTAATTAATTTATAACTCGTTACACTAGCGATGACCAAATATGTATTCATCACCGGCGGCGTAGTTTCTTCCCTCGGCAAAGGTATTGCCGCCGCTTCCCTCGCCGCGATCCTCGAATCGCGCGGTCTCAAAGTCACTCTCCTCAAGCTCGATCCTTACATCAACGTCGACCCCGGCACAATGTCCCCGTTCCAGCACGGCGAAGTGTTCGTGACGGAAGACGGCGCGGAGACGGACCTCGACCTCGGCCACTATGAACGCTTCATTAGCACGAAGATGCGCAAGGCCAATAACTTCACGACCGGCCAGATTTACGAGTCGGTGATCCGCAAGGAACGCCACGGCGAGTATCTCGGCAAGACGGTGCAGGTCATTCCGCACATCACGAACGAAATCCAGGCCTTCGTCGAGTGGGGCGCGGCCGCCGCGACGTGCGGCCAGCCGGACGTGGCTATCGTCGAAATCGGCGGCACGGTGGGTGACATCGAATCGCTGCCGTTCCTCGAAGCCGCGCGTCAGATGAGTCTGCGCATGGGCCGCAACAGCGCGTGCTTCGTGCACCTGACGCTGGTGCCGTACATTGCAACGGCCGGCGAACTCAAGACGAAGCCCACGCAGCATAGCGTGCAGAAGCTGCGCGAAATCGGTATCTATCCGAACGTGTTGCTGTGCCGCGCCGACCGCCCGATTCCAGACGACGAGCGCCAGAAGATTTCGCTCTTCTCGAACGTGCACGAAAACGCGGTCATTTCCGTGTGGGACGCGGACAGCATCTACAAGATTCCGCAGATGCTGAACGATCAGCGTCTGGACGACATCATCTGCGAAGATCTGAAGCTGTCGCCGCCGCCCGCGAATCTGGCCATGTGGTCGGACCTCGTTCAGAAGCTGGAGAATCCGAAGAGCGAAGTGACCATCGGCATGGTTGGCAAGTATGTCGAACTCACCGAGTCGTACAAGTCGCTGATCGAAGCGCTGCGCCATGCCGCGATCCATACGTCGACCAAGGTCAACATCGAATATATCGATTCGGAACAGATCGACACCGAAGGCACGGATGCGCTGAAGTATCTCGACGCCGTGCTCGTTCCGGGCGGCTTTGGCCGTCGTGGCACGGAAGGCAAGATCAAGGCCATTCACTATGCGCGTGAGTCGAAGACGCCGTATCTCGGCATCTGCCTCGGCATGCAACTGGCCGTGATCGAATTCGCACGCTATGTCGCCGGTCTCGAAGGCGCGAACTCTACCGAGTTCGATTCGGAAACGCCGAACCCGGTCGTCGCGCTCATTACCGAGTGGTATGATTGCGCGGGCCGAATCGAAAAGCGCACGGAAGAATCGGATCTGGGCGGCACCATGCGCCTCGGTTCGCAGAAGTGCCCGATCAAGGCAGGCACCATGGCCAAGAAAATTTACGGCTCGGATGTGAACGAGCGCCATCGTCACCGTTATGAAGTGAATAACCGTTTCGTGCCGCAACTCGAAGCGGGCGGACTTATCATCAGTGCGCGGACGCCGAGCGAAGACCTGCCGGAAATGATGGAACTGTCGCAGTCGCTGCATCCGTGGTTCGTGGGCGTGCAGTTCCACCCGGAATTCACGTCGACGCCGCGTGACGGGCATCCGCTGTTCAAGGCATTCGTCGAAGCGGCGCGCTCGCATGCGCAGGGCGCGGGCTCGTCGGCATCGAGCAAGGCAACGGCAGGAGCGCAAGCATGAAGCTGTGTCACTTCGAAGCGGGACTCGACAAGCCGTTCTTTCTGATCGCGGGCACATGCGTAGTCGAATCGGAACAGATGACGATCGACGTCGCCGGCCGGCTGAAAGAAATCACGTCGAAGCTCGGCGTGCCGTTCATCTACAAGTCGTCCTACGACAAGGCGAACCGCAGTTCGGGCAAGTCGTTCCGCGGCCTCGGCATGGACGAAGGCTTGCGCATTCTCGGCGAAATTAAGAAGCAACTCGGTCTGCCCGTTCTGACGGACGTGCATTCTGAGCATGAAATCGAAGCGGTAGCATCGGTCGTGGACGTGTTGCAGACGCCCGCGTTCCTGTGCCGTCAGACCAACTTCATCCACGCGTGCGCGCGTTCGGGCAAACCGGTCAACATCAAGAAAGGCCAGTTTCTCGCGCCGCACGACATGAAGAACGTGATCGACAAGGCGCGTGACGCCGGGCGTGAAGCGGGTTTGTCGGAAGACCGCTTCATGGCGTGCGAGCGCGGCGTGTCGTTCGGCTATAACAACCTCGTGTCGGATATGCAATCGCTGGCGATCATGCGCGAAACCAACGCCCCGGTCGTTTTCGATGCTACCCATTCGGTGCAATTGCCGGGCGGGCAGGGCACGAGTTCCGGCGGTCAGCGCGAGTTCGTGCCGGTGCTGGCGCGGGCGGCGGTGGCGGTGGGTATCTCCGGCTTGTTCATGGAGACGCATCCGGACCCGGCGTGCGCGAAGTCGGATGGGCCGAATGCGGTGCCGTTGCATCGCATGGAAGCGTTGTTGGAGACGCTCATCACCATCGATCGTGCGGTGAAAAGCGGGCCGTTCCTCGAAAGCGACTTCAGCTAATCAAGTTAAGGAAACTAAACTAACTACTGCGCGTAATGTCGCTTAGGAATGCTCTGATATTAGCTACGACCTAGAAGCATCGCAATGACGCAACTTTATCTCGGCTTGAACCTGTCAACCAAGCGCACGCGCAAGCGGGATTTTGGG
>LELG01000351.1 GCA_001045575.1 Candidatus Burkholderia pumila | reverse complement strand
CCACAGATCAATACGTACGTATCTTTTCCGCGGCGACAGGTCAACGATTTAAATACATGTATGGTCGGCTTGATGACGTCAACAGCAGATTTGAAGATCTTAACACTTTCGAGCATGCCGCTGCTGTATACCTTAACAACCTAGAAAATGGAGCTGGAATTACATATTTCCACTCTAATTCGTCGCTGCATGATAGTCAGGCCGTCGGTGTTAATAGTGTTGCGATGGGTCCTGCGGCTATCGCGCAGTCTGATAGCTCGGTTGCAATTGGTAATAGCGTAAAGTCCGATGGTGGCAGGTCAGTCGCAATTGGCTCAGGAAACACTGCATTTGGCGACGGCGCGATTACCGTGGGCGACCCGAACTTCGCGAGCGGTAATGGAGCAATGGCTCTGGGCAGGAACAATATTGCTAACAGCAATGGTTTGGAGAACGCGTCTGCGGCTAATGGAGCAAAGGGCGCTGTCGCATTGGGGAACGAGAACAAGGCCATTGGACAAGGATCGGTTGCGATTGGGAATAGGTCTACTGCAGGCGCCGCAGGCTCTGTTGCTGTAGGCGATACAGCGAATGTCAGTGCCACTAATGGCGTCGCATTGGGTTCTAATTCGTTGGCTGCTAATGCCGGTGACGTGGCGCTCGGTGCGAATTCAAGAACTCAGGCTGCGGTCGGAACAGCGATCGTGACGATCAACGGGCAGTCGTACGCAGTTGCTGGAAGAAATCCGATCAGCACGGTCTCTGTTGGAGACGTCGGTAAAGAGCGCACGATCACCAATGTTGCAGCGGGACGTGTTGCGGCCGGTTCCACCGATGCGATAACTGGATCCGAGCTTTATGCGACAAACCAAGCTGTCGAGGCGCTTCGAACAAGTTCCGGTAGCGCAATGAATCAATTGAATCAACAAACACAGCAGAACAACGTCGCGATCCAAAATCTGCAGCAGGGCAAAGACGGATTTTTCCAGGTTAATGCCGCCGGTGTGACGGTCAAGCCGTCTGCAGCAGGTACTAATTCCGCAGCGGGCGGTACTGGTGCAATAGCGGCAGGCACCAATAGCCTGGCGTTGGGTACCAGTTCTAACGCTGCCGCAAACGACACAGTAGCACTAGGCACTAATTCGGTTGCGGATCGGAATAATTCCGTATCGGTCGGCTCTCAAGGTCACGAGCGCCAAGTGACAAACGTTGCAGCAGGGTCATCCGGTACTGATGTCGTGAACGTAAACCAACTCAACGCGGTGAAGAGCGGTAGCGTTCAATACGATGTCAATCCAGACGGTACGGTCAATACAGGGAGTGTCACAGTCGGTGCAAATGGTAGTGCCGCTGTGATTCATAACGTGGGAGCAGGAACTGCAGCGACTGATACCGTCAACGTTGGACAGCTCAACCAAGCTTTAACAGATGTTACGAATTCAGCTAACAGCTATACCGATAAGCAGGTTAATCGCATAAGGCGCGACGCCAACGCGGGAACAGCTGCCGCCTTGGCAGCAGCTAACCTTCCGCAGGCTGCCACTCCAGGGCGCGGGATGGTTTCTGCCGGTGTCGGCTCATATCGCGGTGAAGCGGCATTGGCGATTGGAGTGTCGCATTTTTCGGATAGCGGCCGCTGGATGCTTAAGGGCAGTCTGACTAGCGACACACGGAGCACGGTGGGGGTCGGAGCGGGTGTTGGTTACCAGTGGTAATAGAAGTAGGTTGGGGTGGAGCAGTCAGTTGGGCCTCCGCCCATTCAGGTCTTAGCACCGACAAGAAAGAGCGAGTGTGGAGTGGAATCGAGTTCATGCAATTGTGTGAACTTGAGCCGCCACCATCCAATCGTGTAATGGCCACGCTGCTTCAAAGGATTGACTGAACCTAAACGAACCCGGCCGGACAGTGTGGCCGGGGAAGAGGCGCGGACCTGGAAATGGGGGGCTCTCAAGCACCTTTATCCTAGCCAGAAGTAACACTCGGAACTATTTCGAACGATGATCATAGTGGTCTTTTTGGGGATTATTTATTTATCGGGGCTTCGGTGTGGTGGCGGCGCTTTCGCTGGACGCAGTAACTAAATAAAACCGAGCAAGCCAACAGGCGATGACATTTGATCATAAGCGGTCCACGACCGACGCCTTTCTGAGGGCGATGGCAGAGCACTTCAGGTGTGGTAGCGAAGCGGGTCAGCGGAGATTTGCAGATATCTTCCAAGGAAGCAGCGCATCGTAGTCGTCAACGTTCTTCGCCAGAGGAGAAGGTAGCGGTAGGGATCGATGCCCCGGTTTTACACGTTTCGATCAAGCTGTAGAAGTTTGCACTTGTGTTTGCTCCCGCAACCGTTTCGCTAAAAAGCCATGAATTGCGATTATAGAAATGCTTCTATAAAAGGAACGGTCTTAGGATATGGAAGGTCAAGACGAGGCGACTTCGAATATCCCGCTCTGTGGTGAGACGCCGTAACTTTCCATAATTTGCAGTACTTTCCTCATGTTGTTCTGTGTTTTTGAGGAGAATTACCATGCCAAAATATACGCTTATCAGACTCGGCCACGGCACCACTCGTCTCGTCTGGTCCAAAAAATCCCGCTTGCGCGTGCGCTTGGTTGACAGGTTCAAGCCGAGATAAAGTTGCGTCATCGCGATGCCTCCAGGTTGTAGCTAATAAATAGTATTTCTATGCGACGTTACGCGCAGTAGTTACGAAGAGTTTCCTTAATAACGGAACGGGACGCTAGTTGGTTAAGCCAAATAAATTGCACTGGATTCGTCGAGTTGGATCGGAATACTTCCACTTCAGTGGGACAGCCTGCTTGTTGTATTGGCGGATATACGCATGAGCTTCTTGTCGAGATCTTTGATGCTGTTGAATATCCCGCGCGTGATGACGTCTCGCTGGATGCGGGTAAACCCGTTCTCGACCTGATTGAGCCATGACGAATACGTGGGGGTGTAATGCA
>LELG01000350.1 GCA_001045575.1 Candidatus Burkholderia pumila | reverse complement strand
AAAGGAGATTCACGTGATCTGCGATAACGTGAGCAGCCACAAAACCGAAGTCGTTCAAACTTTTCTGGCTAACCATACGAACGTCTCGATGCATTACACCCCCACGTATTCGTCATGGCTCAATCAGGTCGAGAACGGGTTTACCCGCATCCAGCGAGACGTCATCACGCGCGGGATATTCAACAGCATCAAAGATCTCGACAAGAAGCTCATGCGCTACATCCGTCAATACAACAAGCAGGCTGTCCCACTGAAGTAGAAATATTCCGATCCAACTCGACGCATCCAGTGCAATTCATCTGGTTTAATGGAGTAGAAACCGTACAGCGGCGTGGCGGGCCAGAGACCAATCTGTTCCGCGCGGCGAATGGCCCATGATTTAGGCGCGAGTTCGCCGACGACGATATGCAGAAACGAAATGATGGTGAACGCGAAGAACAGCGAGATGGACTCGATGAGCTTCTCCGACTCCACGCCGAGCAGCGAGAACAGCGGATGTAGCAGCGTGGCGAACGCCGGCTCGCCAATCCAGCCGAGACCCAGCGAAGCGAGCCTGATACCGAGCTGACACGCGGAGAGATAAGTGTCCAGCTGCCCGTGAACCTTTGCGAGCAGCCGGCCCGGCAGGCCGTTTTTGCGTGCGATGGTTTGCACGCGCGTCGCCCTCAACTTGACGAGACCGAACTCCGCCGCAACGAAAAAGCCATTTAATGCGATGAGCAACAATGCGCCGATCAGCGCGACGACCTGAGCCAATTCAACTCTCTTTAGAAAATGAAAGCGTCAGTATATGGGCGACAGGTGATCGAACGTGAATTTACATGCCTGCGACCGGCACGCGTACCGATAGCGTGACGTCCGCGCCATCCGTGATGTCCGTGTGTTCGAACGCGCCGCCATGCGCCTCCGACACCCGTTTGCACAGCGCCAGTCCCCACGCGATGCGCCCGCCTTCGCACGGTTCCAGCGCCTGACGCCGCGCGAAGGCTTCGAGCGCGTGCGGCGCCGAGGCATCGTTGATAGCTTGCGCAGACGCCGTGAATCGAACGTCCGTGCGCCACATGCTGCCCTCGATCACACTCGACACACGCACTTCCGCATCCTGCGGGCTTGCTTCTGCAGCAAACGTTTGCATGAGCCAGAGCGTTTGCTGCAGACGTTCTGCATCGCCCTCGACCTGCTCTTCCGAAAGCGGCGATTCGATCGAAATGTGCACGCCGCGCGGGCCTGCAACTGCCGCACGCGTAAGCGTTGCGCTGCGTTCGAGCAAGGGCCGCACCGCGACTGGAGCCAGCGCCAGCGCGACGGCCTTGGTTTCGGCGCGCGTCGTATCGACGGATTGTTCGATGAGCTTCACTTGCTGCTCCACGCCCGAGCGGATGCCAGTGAGCGCGCGTTGCGCGGCGGGATCGTTTGCATCGACCTTGCGTTCGAGCACGTAGCCCCAGCTATGGATGGCGTTGAGCGGACCGCGCAGGTCGTGCGACACGACGGACAGCACGTGATCGCGCATGAACAGCGCGGCCTCCGCGCGCAAGTGCGCGACGCGCGATGCATGATCGATATCGCTTGCCGTATTCGATGCGCCCGCGCCCGGCGAAACGATCAAAGTGACCGATTCCGAGCAAGGCAGCGCGAGGATGGAGAAGTTGCGCGTCGCGCCTTCTTCACCGATGGACACCGCACGGCGCGCGCCGTTGCCGGCGAGCGCGGCGTCGGCGGCTTCGCCAAGCGCGGCGGCGAGTGGTGCAGGCAAGGGAATATCGGCTAGAGCGCGTCCCTGAAATGCAGCGGGATCGATGTCGAAGATATGCGCGAAGACGGCGTCGGCGGAAATGCAGCGTTGCACTGCGTCCAGCACCAGCACGCCGTCATTTCCTGCGACGGCCGAATCACCGGACTCTCCATTGGAGGGTTCGACCGTACTGGAAAAAGACGTGGTCACGGTTTTGGGTCCTTGCTTGTTTCGTTGATGCGATGGATGTCGCTTGATTCTCTCGGAAGGCGACCCTAAGTCCAGCAAATATTGTACAGGACATTATAGGTGACGGCCCGCCACTTATGCCGCAAAGGCGCGCGAGACGCGCATGCCAGACCGCCTGCGCGAGGAGCAAGCCTCATGCACGAAGCCTCTTCATCCGTATGCGGGTTTTCACTGAATTTTCCGGCGGCACGCGAACCAAACGGGCGCTGTTGGAAGAGAACGGTCGAAAGATGTTCAGTACAGGCTATTTTTTTGGCCGGGCGCACTGTGCGAAAACGAACATTCGCTCCATCCCTCTGCCGATAGCACCGTCGGCCCGGCTTTTCATGCCGGCGTCACAACACGTCATTTGCCTTTCATTATCGAATACAGACACGAGCCTATGATCCGTAACGAACGAGACACGCCCACGACTTTGCTATCGGTGACCATTCCGGCGTACAACGTCGGTCGAGCACTATATCGCCGCCTCGCTTCAGTCCGCGCTCTCGCAACCGCGTGCGGAAGATATCGAACTGATCGTCATCGATAATGGCTCGACCGATCAGACTCTCGAACGCATCCGCGAGGTGCAGCGCACCGCACACGGCAAGCATATTCATCAGGAAAACCGCGGCGTATCAGCGGCGCGCAATCGCGCCATTGCTGCGGCGACTTTGCCTTACATCGGCTTCCTCTATTCGGACGATGTCTGGTCGTCCGATTGTATTCCTTCAGGCCTTTCTCGAGATCGTCGAGATCACGAAACTCGTTGGCGTAGTAGAACCCCGTCTTCAGGGTACCGAAGAAGCTCTCCATGGCGGCATTGTCGAGGCAGTGCCCGCGCCGGGACATGCTCGGCCTGACGGTACTCTGCTTCAGCAAGTGGCTGTAGGTGGAGAGGCGATATTGCCAGCCTTGAACGGAATGAAGCACTGGTCGATCTTCAGGCTTCAGCCTGGTGAAGGCTTTGCGAAGCAT
>LELG01000035.1 GCA_001045575.1 Candidatus Burkholderia pumila | reverse complement strand
CCAACGCCGCCTGACCAAAGAAAACCATACGCAAAATCCGAGGTCTACGTCGCACTTCCCGCGCCAGCAGATTTGCAGCGCTAGGCGACATTCATGCGCTTGCCCGTGCGCTCAAATTAGCGCTTACGCTTATCTTGATAGCCGGCAATGGACAGGCGAACTCTTTTATCCCATACCGGAAACGGAATCTGATCCCGCTCTCGAATGCGTTTGAGCTCCTCGTTCGAAATGATGCGACGCTCGGCGCTTGTATCGAACGAATGTCGGACGGGGGAGTCGCGGCATCTGATGGAAGAAAGCTCAGTGCACCAACAGGCTCCTTTCCTAGAACATCTATCAGCCCAAAGATGTTTTCCTTGGACAACTGGTTCATGACGGAAGCGATTTCCAATGCGCGGCCTTCCGGCAGCAAGTTCGCCAGAAAGCGTTGCACCGAGCCAGAACGCGGGGGCGCTGGTCAGGGAGATGTGCGGAGAGAGTGGAAACCCGCCCTCACGCTCACGCCAGATGCGGTCGTAGTCGAAGCTGAATTGCTCGTTGCCCGATTCGAACCCGACCTGACCCACGAGCCCTTCCTGTGTGGCGACCGGCAGATGATGCGTCATTGTTTCGGCTCTTGAGCAGGCGCTTCGCCATGTGGGGATAGAGCGCGAAGCGCTTTGAATGCATCCTCCTTCACGACGAGGAAAAGGTTCACTCCGAGCCCGTCGATCACACTCATGAGCCGGTTCGTTCCCACTGGTTTGCCGTTTTCCAGCCGTGATAGAACGCTGGTCGAGATTCCGAGCAGCGCTGCGGCGTCGTCGATGCGCATGCCTTGTTCAAGGCGTCGATTGCGTAGCAGCAGACCCAGCGTCGCCAGGTCTGGCGCGATGGGTGGCATGTTTTCGATGGGCGACGGCAATGTTCTGGCCATAATTGTTGATTAATGGAAACAATTTATATTTGTAACGGCGGCAATGCTTTGCTTTCCGTATATGAAAATTATAGGGTATAGATTTTGAGTCTGCAATTTAATTTTCATATCGACGAAATTTTGGCTTTGAATCTGCACGTGGCGTTTTCGGATGCAGGATATGATAGCAAAAGTCATAGGCTGTGATTTTCAGCGCGGGATTACTGCCAGTCAGCAACAAAAAAGCAGGTACCACCGATCCGGGTACCACTACCACAACTATATGTTTTTAATAGATTTTCATCCTCATCTAGTACCCGCCGCCCGCGCTAACATGTCATAATCATCGAACAAGTTGCGAACAAGTTGCACACACTACATCCGCAGTCACTACGAAAGCCGTTCACCATGGCACAGACTCTCTACGACAAATTGTGGAACACGCACGTCATCCACACGGAAGAGGACGGCACCTCGATCCTCTATATCGACCGTCACCTGCTGCATGAAGTGACCAGTCCGCAAGCCTTCGAAGGCCTCAAAATGGCCGAACGCCCGGTCTGGCGCATCAGAGCGAATCTGGCCGTGTCCGATCACAATGTTCCGACGACCGACCGCTCGCACGGCATCGAAGACCCGGTGTCGAAACTGCAAGTCGATACGCTCGACGAAAACTGCGATAGCTTCGGCATCACGCAGTTCAAGATGAACGATCCGCGCCAGGGCATCGTGCATATCATCGGGCCGGAGCAGGGGGCGACGCTGCCGGGCATGACCATCGTCTGCGGCGATTCGCACACGTCCACGCACGGCGCATTCGGCGCGCTGGCGCATGGCATCGGCACGTCGGAAGTGGAGCACGTGCTGGCCACGCAAACGCTCTTGCAAAAGAAGAGCAAGAACATGCTCATCAAGGTCGAAGGCGCGCTGCCGCGTGGATGCACCGCGAAGGACATCGTGCTGGCGATCATCGGCAAGATCGGGACGGCGGGCGGCACGGGTTACGCCATGGAATTCGGCGGCTCGACCATTCGTTCGCTGACCATGGAAGGCCGCATGACCGTCTGCAATATGGCGATCGAAGCGGGCGCGCGCGCCGGCATGGTCGCCGTGGATGACACGACCATCAATTACCTGAAGGACCGTCCGTACTCGCCGCAGGACGTCGAATGGAATCAGGCGGTAGAGTACTGGCCTCTGTTCAAGTCGGACGATGGCGCGCAATTCGACCGCGTCGTCGAATTGAATGCAGCCGAGATCGTCCCGCAAGTCACGTGGGGCACGTCGCCGGAAATGGTGGCGTCGATTGATGGTCGCGTGCCGGATCCCGACAAGGAGAAAGACCCCGTCAAGCGCGACGCGCTGGAACGCGCGCTCAAGTACATGGCGCTGGAGCCGAACGCGCCGATCTTGTCCATCCGTCCGGACAAGATTTTCATCGGCTCGTGCACGAATGCGCGCATCGAGGATTTGCGTGCGGCGGCGTTCGTGGTGAAGTCGCTGGGCAAGCGTGTCGCGTCGAACATTCGTCTGGCGATGGTCGTGCCGGGTTCGGGTCTGGTGAAGGCACAAGCGGAGCGCGAAGGTCTCAACAAGATTTTCACGGACGCCGGTTTCGAGTGGCGCGAGCCGGGCTGCTCCATGTGCCTCGCCATGAACGCCGACCGCCTCGATTCAGGCGAGCGCTGCGCATCGACGTCGAACCGTAATTTCGAAAGCCGTCAGGGCGCGGGCGGACGCACGCACCTCGTTAGCCCGGCGATGGCCGCTGCCGCCGCTATCGAAGGCCATTTCGTCGACGTGCGCAAGCTCGCTTAATCTATCGGGACACAGAGACAGATTATGGAAAAGTTCATCGTTCATCAAGGCCTCGTGGCCCCGTTCGACCGCGAAAACGTCGATACGGATGCGATCATCCCGAAGCAGTTTCTCAAGTCGATCAAGCGCACCGGTTTCGGCCCAAACGCGTTCGACGAATGGCGTTATCTCGATGTCGGCCAGCCCGGCCAGGACAACAGCAAGCGTCCGCTGAATCCGGACTTCGTGCTGAATCAGCCGCGTTATCAGGGCACGTCCATTCTGCTGACGCGCAAGAATTTCGGCTGCGGCAGCTCGCGCGAACACGCGCCATGGGCGCTGGATCAATACGGCTTCCGCGCTATCATCGCGCCGAGTTTCGCGGACATTTTCTATAACAACTGCTTCAAGAACGGTCTGCTGCCGGTTGTGCTGACGGAGCAGGAAGTCGATAAGCTGATCAACGAAATCAACGCGTTCCCCGGTTTCACGCTGACGATAGATCTCGAAGCGCAAGTCGTGCGCACCGGCGACGGTACGGAGTATAAGTTCGACGTGCCGGGCTTCCGCAAGTACTGCCTGCTGAACGGTTTCGATGATATCGGCCTGACGCTGCGTCATGCGGACAAGATCAAGGCGTTCGAAGCGGAACGGCTGGCGAAGCAACCGTGGCTGAATAACCGCGTGATCGGATAACTAGGAAGGAAGAGACAGATGAAGATTGCAGTTCTGCCCGGTGACGGGATCGGTCCGGAAATCATCGCCGAAGCGGTGAAAGTGCTCAACGCACTCGGCGAAAAGTTCGAGCTGGAAGAAGCGCCCGTTGGCGGCGCGGGCTACGAGGTGCAAGGCCATCCGCTGCCGGAATCGACGCTCAAGCTAGCGAAGGAAGCCGACGCCATTCTTTTCGGCGCGGTTGGCGACTGGAAATACGACAAACTCGAACGCGCGCTGCGTCCAGAGCAGGCGATTCTCGTCCTGCGTAAGCATCTGCAACTGTTCGCCAACTTCCGTCCAGCGATCTGCTATCCGCAACTGACGGGCGCGTCGTCGCTGAAGGCGGAGATCGTGTCGGGGCTGGACATTCTGATCGTCCGCGAGCTGAACGGCGATATCTACTTCGGCCAGCCGCGCGGCATTCGTCCGTCGCCGGACGGCTTGTTCGAAGGCGAGCAAGAAGGCTTCGACACTATGCGCTATTCCGAGCCGGAAGTGCGCCGCATCACGCATGTGGCGTTTCAGGCGGCGCAAAAGCGCCAGAAGAAGCTGACCAGCGTCGACAAGGCGAACGTGCTGGAAACGTCGCAGTTATGGCGCGACATCATGATCGACGTGTCGAAAGAATACGCGGACGTCGAGTTGTCGCACATGTACGTCGACAACGCCGCGATGCAGCTCGTCAAGGCGCCCAAAGCGTTCGACGTGGTCGTGACCGGCAACATGTTCGGCGACATTCTCTCCGACGAAGCCGCGATACTAACCGGCTCCATCGGCATGTTGCCGTCGGCGTCGCTCGACAAGGACAACAAGGGCCTGTATGAGCCATCGCACGGTTCGGCACCAAATATCGCGGGCAAGGGCGTAGCCAATCCGCTGGCAACGATTCTTTCCGCTGCGATGATGCTGCGCTACTCCCTCGGCAAGACGGAGCAGGCGGATCGCATCGAAAGCGCGGTGAAGAAGGTGCTGGAGCAGGGTTACCGCACTGGCGACATCGCCACGCCGGACGGCAAGATCGTCGGCACGAGGGAAATGGGCGATGCGGTGCTGAAAGCATTGTAATAGCCAGCTTTTACCGATGATTCGGACCCGATGCGCGCGGATTTAACCAATTTATCACATCGGCTGTCGAAAACGTTCGATTATCGTGTAAATTTAAAAATCATGGCAATGAATTTTCGGTTTCCATCGGACGCGGCTCAATTGCCGGCGCGACGGAACCAGCCATTCGCACGTCATCCATCGTGGCAGTGATTGCCACGGGCACGACACGCATTACGAAAACCTCCATCAAAGCGATCACGATCCGTTGATCGTCCCGGGTGTGTCCGAGCGTCTTCCCCGCGCGGCCACGCCGGAAAGGATAGGGGGAAGTATTCACTTCAAAGGTAGCCAGTCATGAACGTAGGTCTCGTTGGTTGGCGCGGCATGGTCGGCAGCGTCCTGATGCAGCGCATGCAGCAGGAAGGCGATTTCGATCTGATCGAACCGGTATTCTTCAGCACCAGCAATGCGGGCGGCAACGCGCCGTCGTTCGCCAAGAACGAGACGAAGCTCAAGGATGCGGCAAGTATCGACGACCTGAAGAAGTGCGACGCCATCATCACCTGCCAGGGCGACGATTACACGAACGAGATGTATCCGAAGCTGCGCGCGGCGGGCTGGAAGGGCTACTGGATCGACGCGGCTTCGGCGCTGCGCATGAAGGACGATACGGTAATCATCCTCGATCCGGTCAATCTCAACGTCATCAAGAATTCGCTCGTGAAGGGCGGCCGCGATTTCATCGGCGGCAATTGCACGGTCAGTCTCATGCTGATGGCGTTGGGCGGCCTGTTCCGCGAAGGTCTGGTCGACTGGATCACGGCCATGACGTATCAGGCGGCATCGGGCGCGGGCGCGCAGAACATGCGCGAACTGCTGTTGCAGATAGGCGCGCTGAACGCAGCCGTGGCGAGCGATCTGGCGAATCCGTCGTCGGTCATTCTGGACATCGACCGCAAGGTGCTATCCACGATGAACAGCGACGCCATGCCGACCGAACATTTCGGCGTGCCGCTCGCCGGCTCGCTGATTCCGTGGATCGACAAAGATCTCGGCAACGGCATGTCGAAGGAAGAATGGAAAGGCCGCGCGGAAACCAACAAGATTCTCGGCAAACCCGCGATGAACACGCCGGGCTCGATCCCGGTCGATGGCCTGTGCGTGCGCATCGGCGCAATGCGCTGCCACTCGCAGGCGCTGACCATCAAGCTGAATAAGGACGTGCCGCTGAACGAAGTTAACGGCATCCTCGCATCCGCGAACGACTGGGTGAAGTTCGTGCCGAACGAGCGTGAAGCGTCCATGCGCGATCTGTCGCCGGCCAAGGTCACGGGCACGTTGACGGTGCCGGTCGGCCGTCTGCGCAAGCTGGCCATGGGCGGTGGATACCTGTCCGCGTTCACCGTCGGCGACCAGCTTCTGTGGGGCGCGGCGGAGCCGTTGCGCCGTATGCTTCGCATTCTGCTGGACAAGTAAAGTAAAACTATGCGCTTGATGCGGGTGGCGTTCGAAAAGAACCGAAAAGCATCGCGCATCCCGCGGCGCTTTTTGTGTTTTGCGGTCGTGCTTGTCCCGGCTGGGTTCTTTCGCACACGCTGTTGCTGTTTCAGTCAATTATTTGTCGCGCCCTGGAGCTTCAATGATTCAACGACCCGCGCGGTCCTTCATCTCATCATTGCGTGCGGCGCTGGCCGCGACAAGCGTCGCCTTCTGCGCCATGTACTGGGTGATGCCAGGCGATGTCTTCTCTCAGGCGAGCGCGCCCGTCAAGGGCCAGACTTATGCAGTGAAGCCGGGGCAGTCGCTCAACGATGTCGCGGGCGACCTGACCGGCTCGAAAGACAAGGACGTGCGCGCTGCCATGGCGCGCAAATTGTTCGATGCAAATCCGAACGCGTTCGGCAATCACGATATCAACAAGCTGGAGCTCGGCGCGGTGCTGAATGTACCGGCGGCGGATGGGGCGGGCGGGGCGTCGGCTTCGGCGGCCGAGGCTGCGCCGGCACAGCCGCAAGCCTCGGTAGCGGCTGCCTCCGAAAGCGCGCCCGTGGCGGCAGCGCCGGCATCGGACGCCGAAGCTGCGGCGTCTGAAGTCGCGCCGCCGGGTCCCGCGAAGGTCGGACCGGACCCGGCGCTGTACGGCGCAACCGTCGCATTGCTGATCGTGCTGGCGCTCGTCTGGAAGTGGCTCAGCGGCAAGCGCGCTCGCGCACGTGTAGCAGTAGCCAACGCGGAAGACAGCGGTGCGCGCGCAACACGTACATTTGCGACGATGGAGGAAGCGCTGGCCGACGCCGCCGCGCGCAATAAAGAATTGCGTCAGCAGAAGTCGCGCGAGACTCAGGCGAACGAAGCCACGACGCTCGACGCGAAAGCCATCCAACGCCCCGACGATTCCGAGTTGAACGCTGTGGCTGCGAGCATGGTCCGCTACGAAGCGGCGCAAGCCTTCGCCACACCGACCGAGAAAGACGCGCCCGAATCGACGCAGACGGCGACATCGTCTGAAGCGACGACGCAACCCGCGCAGCCGCCTGTCGCGCCGTTCGCGCCAGCAGCGCCTGCGTCGCATTACCCGGACTTCGTGCCGCCGGTTCATCCGGCAGCGACGAACGAAGCAGGCACACGTGAATCGCTTACACAGGAAATCGCGGCGCGCGAAGCCGACGAACGCGAAGCCGCCGCGAAGGAAGCGGAAGAACACGCCGCCGAGCAACGCGCAACGGGCGGCGATCACGAGGAAGACGAACCATCGACTGCAGATCGCTTCCCGATGCCCAAGTTTCCGCAAGAGGCCATTCAGGCGCTCGATTCGCTCGAATTCGGTTTGCCGCCGCGCATGGACCTCACGCTGAATCTGCCGATAGGCACGATCACGTCGCGTGGCGCCGAGCCGCTGGCGCCACCTGCCGCGAGTTTTGCGCCCATCGACCCCGCGCCGGTCGTGTCGCAGCCGGTCGTAGACATGCAGCCGCCGCATCAGCCGCTGGAGTCGGTGGCGTCGCAGATCGAAACCGGGACGACGGGCGCGGGCTCCGTCGCCGGACTCGGCGCGACGCAGTTTGCCCCGCTGAGCCTCGACTTCGATTCGAAACTGCCGCGCAGCTACACCGAACCGCTGCTGCCGATGACCACCGCGCAGCTTGCGGCCATCGCGCGCAACAAGCTGGAACAGGCGGGCGAGTACATCGAATTGGACGATTTGCCGGGCGCGCGGACGCTGTTACAGGAAATGATCGCATCGAACGATCCGGCCACGCGTCAACGCGCCGCCACGATGCTCTCGACGCTCGCGCCGCATTCCTGACACTGATATGCGGATTGCGTTAGGCATTCAGTACGACGGTTCGGCGTTTTGCGGCTGGCAATCCCAGCCGCACGGCAAGACGGTGCAGGACGAGTTGGAACGCGCGCTGAAGGCGTTCGCGCAGAAGCCTTTGCAGACTATCGTTGCGGGGCGTACGGATACCGGCGTCCACGGTCTCGGCCAGGTCGTCCACTTCGATACCGACCTCGACCACGCCGATTTTTCCTGGGTGCGCGGCACGAACGTGTTTTTGCCCGACACGGTCGCAGTGCAGTGGGCGAAGCCCATGTCCGACGATTTTCACGCCCGCTTCGCCGCCTTCGAGCGCACGTATTACTACGTTCTGTATGTCAATCCGGTGCGTTCACCCATGTTGTCGAGACGCGCGGGCTGGGTGCACACGCCGTTGGACGTCGCAGCCATGCGCGAATCGGCGGCGTACCTTATTGGCGAGCATGACTTTTCGTCGTTCCGCGCGGCGGATTGCCAGTCGAAAACGCCCGTCAAACACATGTATCAGGTCGATTTGCGCGCACAGGGCGATTGCGTCCATTTCCGTTTTCGCGCCAACGCGTTTCTGCATCACATGGTACGCAATCTGATGGGCTGCTTCGTCGCCATCGGTCGCGGCCGTCATCCGTCTTCGTGGATGGCCGATGTCCTCGCCGCCCGCGACCGCTGCACTGCCGCGCCGACCTTCATGCCGGACGGCCTGTATCTTGCCGAAATCGGCTACCCTGAACATTTCGCGGTACCGCCGTCGCATATCGAAAGCATGCCCTGGAGCGCTGTCTGGGCTTCCCATACCGATGCGCTATGAACGACCAACGCACCCGAATCAAACTTTGTGGATTGTCGACGCCGGAAACCGTGCAACATGCCGTCGAATTGGGTGCGGATGCAGTCGGTTTCGTGTTTTATCCGCCGAGTGCGCGGTCGGTAAGCGTGTCGCAGGCTGTGGAACTTGTCCGGCATGTGCCGCCGCTGATGTCGGCGGTCGGGTTGTTCGTGAATGCGACGCCGGAGTGGGTTGCCGAAGTGACATCGACGGTGCCGCTGACGCTATTGCAGTTTCACGGAGATGAATCGCCCGAAAAGTGCGCCGAACTCGCCTCGGTTGCGGGTTTGCCCTATTGGCGCGCAGTGCGTGTCGGGGCTGATGCGGTCGCAAGTGATTTGCTAGAATCGTCACTTAATTATGCAGCTGCAAACGGCATTTTGCTCGATGCGCTCGCTGATGGTTTCGGCGGTGGCGGAAAGATATTTGATTGGTCACTTATCCCAACAGATCTCGGGCATCGGGTCGTTTTGAGTGGTGGGTTGAACGCGCAAAACGTCAGTGAAGTCATCGACCGCGTACGCCCGTACGCGGTCGATGTCTCTAGCGGCATCGAAGTGCCGGGTGCCAGAGGCGTGAAGGATCCCGCCCGAATGGCGGCGTTCGTGCGTGCAGTGCGCGCGGCAGACGCTGAATGAATCTGGCGCTATCAGTCAAGACTTGGCTGATAGCGTAGACGAGAGAGTGATGTAATGTACAACTTACCCGACGATAAAGGCCATTTCGGCCAATTTGGCGGCGTTTTCGTCTCCGAAACGCTCACTCACGCGCTGAACAAATTGCGCGAAGCCTACGACGCAGCCCGCATCGATCCTGAATTCCAGAAAGAGTATGACTATGAGCTAAAGCATTACGTCGGCCGTCCGTCGCCCATTTATCACGCCAAGCACTGGAGCGAGATGCTTGGCGGCGCGCAGCTTTATCTCAAACGTGAAGACCTGAATCACACCGGCGCGCACAAGGTCAACAACGTGATCGGCCAGGCGCTGCTCGCGCGCAAGATGGGCAAGCCACGCGTGATTGCGGAAACCGGCGCGGGCCAGCATGGCGTGGCGACGGCCACCATTGCGGCGCGCTTCGGCATGGAATGCGTCGCGTACATGGGTGCGGAGGACGTGAGGCGTCAGGCGGCGAACGTGTATCGCATGAAGCTTTTGGGCGCGACGGTCGTGCCGGTCGAATCCGGCTCGAAGACGCTGAAGGACGCGCTCGACGAAGCGATGCGCGACTGGGTCACGAACGTGGAAAACACGTTCTACATCATCGGCACGGTGGCGGGTCCGCATCCTTATCCGATGATGGTCCGCGACTTCCAGCGCGTGATCGGCGACGAATGTCGCGTACAGATGCCTGAAATAGCGGACCGTCAGCCGGACGCAGTGATCGCGTGCGTGGGCGGCGGCTCGAACGCGATGGGCATCTTCTACCCGTATATCGACGACAAGGATGTCCGGCTGATCGGCGTCGAAGCGGCAGGCGACGGCATTGAAACGGGCCGTCACGCGGCGTCGCTGATGGGCGGCAGTCCTGGCGTGCTGCACGGCAATCGCACGTATCTGCTGCAGGACGAGAACGGGCAAATCATCGAGACGCATTCGGTGTCGGCGGGGATGGACTATCCGGGCGTAGGACCCGAGCATGCGTGGTTGAAGGATGCCGGCCGCGCGGAATACGTCGGCATCACCGATGACGAAGCGTTGAAGGCCTTTCACGACTGCTGCCGGATCGAAGGCATCATTCCCGCGCTCGAATCGAGTCACGCGCTGGCGTACGGCGCGAAGCTCGCAAAGACGTTGCCGCGCGACAAAGTGCTGCTCGTCAATCTTTCGGGTCGAGGCGACAAGGATATGCACACTGTCGTCGAACGCTCGGGCATCCAGTTCTAAACACTAAAAACGATGCGCACCGTCATCGACGAGCCGTTGTCTTCCGGCGCGCTGCAAAGCGCCCGAAGCGATATCCGCAACTGCGATTTCCTGACCGATGCCGCGGCCATTCCCGATGCATCAATCGATCTGATCGTGACCGATCCGCCGTACGGGTTGGGCAAGAACTATGGGAACGACTCGGACATGCTGTCCGGCGATGCCTTTCTCGAATGGACGTTCCGCTGGCTCGACCTGGCGATTCCGAAGCTCAAGAAAAGCGGCTCGCTGTACATCTTCTGCACTTGGCAATATTCGCCGGAACTGTTCATGTTCCTGAAGCGCCGCATGCTGATGATCAACGAGATCGTCTGGGATCGCCGCGTGCCGAGCATGGGCGGAACGACACGGAAATATTCGTCAGTGCACGACAACATTGGTTATTTCGCGGTATCGAAGGACTATTATTTCGATCTCGATCCGGCGCGCATTCCCTATGATGCAGTGACGAAGAAGGCGCGCTCGCGCAAGATTTTCGAAGGCAGCAAGTGGCTGGAGATGGGCTGCAACCCGAAGGACGTGTGGTCGGTGTCGCGTTTGCATCGCCAGCATGCGGAACGGGTGGATCATCCGACGCAGAAACCTCTGGAAATCGTCGAGCGCATGGTGCTAGTGAGTTGCCCGCCGGGCGGGCGCGTGCTCGATCCGTTTATGGGCAGCGGCACGACCGGTGTCGCGTGCGCATGGCACGGGCGGCTGTTCGCGGGCTACGAGATCAACGCAGAATATTGCGCCATTGCTCAGCGGCGGATAGATGAAGCCCGCTTGATAACGCCTGCGACGCAAATCATGGAAAGCGCCTAAGTCGTTGCTGATCGCGTCAGATGCGTACAAATATTCAACGTATCGGCGCTTTTAAAAGAAAAATACGCATGTCTCGCATCAAGAATACGTTCGCGGCGCTCAACGCCGCAGGCAAAAAAGGCCTGATTCCGTTCATCACGACGGGTGATCCGAATCCAGAGCAGACCGTCGAGTTCATGGATGCGCTGGCCAAGGGCGGCGCGGACGTGATCGAACTGGGTGTGCCATTTTCCGATCCGATGGCCGACGGCCTCGTCATCCAGCGATCGTCCGAACGCGCACTGGCGCGCGGCGTCACGCTGAAGCGCGTCCTCGCCGATGTCGCCAAATTCCGTGAAACCGACGACAAAACGCCCGTCGTGCTAATGGGCTACGCGAATCCAATCGAACGCATAGGCGCGGAAGCGTTCGCGCAAGCGGCTCAACAAGCGGGCGTTGATGGCGTGCTGGTCGTCGATTACCCGCCGGAAGAAGCCGAAGAATTCGGCACGTCGATGCGTAATGCGGGCATAGACCCAATCTTCCTGCTCGCACCGACGTCCACAGACGAACGCGTCGCCGCAGTGGGAAAAATTGCCAGTGGCTACGTCTATTACGTCTCGCTGAAGGGTGTGACCGGCGCGGATAATCTGGACGTTTCTAGCATCGCGAGTAAAATCCCGGCCATCAAGTCGCATGTGAACCTGCCAATTTGCGTCGGATTCGGCATTCGTGACGCCGAAACCGCCCGTGCCGTGGCGGAAGTCGCGGATGCCGTCGTCATCGGCAGCCGCCTCGTCCAGTTGATCGAAGAAGCGCCGCCTGCCACGGCGGCGGCATCGCTTACGAGCTTCATCGCTGAAATTCGCCGTGTGCTGGACGCTGCCAGGTAAATAATAACTCGTCGCTGTGGCCGTGCTGAAAAAAATCGCGCCACGGCGAACCGACCAAAGAAGGAATAGTGATGAGCTGGCTCGACAAATTGTTGCCGCCCAAGATCAAGCAGACCGATCCCAAGAGCCGCAAGGGCATTCCCGAGGGCTTGTGGATGAAGTGTCCGTCGTGCGAAGCCGTGCTGTATCGCAACGACGTCGAGGCGAATCTGCACGTTTGCCCGAAGTGCAACCATCACATGCGCATCGGCGCGCGTGAGCGGCTCGACCGCCTGCTGGATCCGGAAGGCCGCTATGAAATCGGCCAGGAAGTCGTTCCGGTCGATGCGCTGAAGTTCAAGGACAGCCGCAAGTATCCGGCCCGCATCAAGGAAGCGATGGACGACACCGGCGAAACTGACGCCATGGTCGTCATGGGCGGTGCCATCCACACCACTCCTTGTGTGGTCGCGTGCTTCGAGTTCTCGTTCATGGGTGGCTCGATGGGCTCCGTCGTCGGCGAGCGCTTCGTGCGCGGTGCGCGCAATGCGCTGGAGCAGAACGTGCCGTTCATCTGCTTCACGGCATCGGGCGGCGCGCGCATGCAGGAAAGCCTGCTTTCGCTCATGCAGATGGCGAAGACCACTGCGCTGCTGACCAAACTCGCTGAGCAAAAGCTCCCATTCATCTCCGTCCTGACCGATCCGACGATGGGCGGCGTCTCCGCCTCCTTCGCCTTCCTGGGCGACGTGGTGATCGCCGAGCCGAAGGCGCTGATCGGCTTTGCCGGCCCGCGCGTGATCGAGCAGACGGTGCGCGAAAAGCTGCCGGAAGGCTTCCAGCGCGCGGAATTTCTGCTGACGAAGGGCGCGGTGGACATGATCATCGACCGTCGCAAGATGCGCGAGGAAATTGCCCAGTTGATGGTACTGATGACACGGCAGCCCGCCGACGCCGTGGCCTGACATCGACATATGTAGCGCCGCGCGTGAACCGCGAGGTTCCGTGCGGCGCTTTTGTTTTTGAGCATCTCGAAAAATGAACACGTTCCCCACTCTCGACGCTTGGCTCGCTCATCTGGAAGCGGCGCATCCGGTTGGCATCGACATGGGTCTGACGCGCATCGGCAAGGTGAAGGATGCGCTTGGACTTCAGTTCGATTGCCCAGTCATCACGGTCAGCGGCACGAACGGCAAAGGCTCGACCTGCGCGATTCTCGAAACCATTCTGCTGCGCGCGGGGTATCGCGTCGGCTGTCATACGTCGCCGCACTTGCTGGCGTTCAACGAGCGCGCGCGGATAAATGGCGAAGATGCATCGGATGCCGACTTGCTCGAACATTTCGAAGCTGTCGAGAAGACGCGCGCCAATCTTGCAGAGCCGGTCTCACTGACGTACTTCGAGTTCACGACGCTCGCAATCCTGCATCTGTTCGCGTCGCGCGGGCTGGATGCCGTGGTGCTCGAAGTCGGCCTCGGCGGCCGGCTGGACGCGGTCAACATCGTCGATACGGATTGCGCGGTGGTGGCGAGCATCGACATCGACCATACGGATTTTCTGGGCGATACGCGTGAGAAGATTGGTTTCGAGAAGGCGGGGATTTTCCGCGCAGGGAAACCTGCCGTTTGCGGCGATCCTTCGCCGCCGCAAACGCTGATCGACTATGCGGAAGCGATCGGCGCGGATTTGTGGCTCGTCGGCCGTGATTTCCGGTACGAAGCCCAGCCGGGCAACGAGCGCCAGCAGTGGAACTACATCGGCCGCGAGGTGCGGCGCTCCGCGCTGGCTTATCCGGCGCTGCGCGGCGTGAATCAGCTCATCAATACGTCGGCAGCGCTGGCCGCACTCGAATCGCTGCGCGACCGGCTGCCGGTGACGGCGCAGGACATTCGGCTCGGACTGGCGAACGTCGAACTGGCCGGACGCTTCCAGGTGCTGCCGGGCAAACCGCAAATCATCCTCGATGTTGCGCATAACCCGCACGCTGCCGTTGTCTTGACGCAAAATCTCGGCAATATGGGCTATTTTCCATACACTTACGCGGTGTTCGGCGCGATGGGCGACAAAGACATCGAAGGCGTCGTGCAGCAGTTGAAGGCCGAGGTCGATCACTGGAACGTCACGGAATTGCCGACGCCGCGTGCGGCGTCGGCGCAACAGTTGGAAGCGGTATTGCGCAAAGCCGGTGTCAACGACGGCCCCGACAGCAGCGTTTCACGATTCGACACGCCCGCCGAAGCATTTCGAGATGCGTTAAGCCACGCATCTGAAAATGATAGAATTTTGGTTTTCGGCAGTTTCTACACAGTAGCTAGCGTCATGGCTTACCGAAAATTGCAGCATCACTGAAAAGACGGTCGTCCGTCTGCGCTTCACGCACCAACAAACTATACATGGGACTTTTCTCGTTCGGCAAGAAAGACGATCCCGATCGCGACGCTTATTCCGACTCACCGCGCGGCGCGCGTCATACCGTCCGCACGGAACGTCATACTCGCCGGAGTGAGCGCTCCGACGCCGATGCGATAATGCTCGACCCCACGCTTCCCGAAAAACAGCGCGCCCGCCGCCGTCTGGTCGGCGCGATTGCGCTGGTGCTGGCTGCCGTCATCGTGTTGCCGATGGTGCTGGATTCGCGCCCGAAGCCCGTCACCATTTCCATCGACATTCCGAACCGCCCTGCGCCGGCCACCGCCGCTGCGAAACCTTCGCGTGACGCGGCTGACGCGGACTCACAGGCAGGCGTGGCGCATGAAGAAGTGCCGGCGGTGGTGGCTTTGGGAAGCGTCGCGGCGAGGGTAGCGCAGCCTCAGGCGGCGTCTACGCCGGCAGCACCGCAGGCAAAGGTTCCGGCTCAGGCATCGGCGCCTGCAGCGAAGCAGGCCACCAGGCTGCAAGCGGCAGAACCGTCGCAACAGGCACAGACCAGCGCTCTGGCCGCCACTTCCGCATCGCCCGCAGGCAGCCGTTTTGTGCTGCAGATCGGCCAGTTCGACGACGAAACGGCCGTGCAGAACTGGGTCAACAAGTTGAAAGGTGCGGGCGTGCCCGCATATATTGAGCGTCACAAGCTGGCGGATGGCTCGTCGAAGTCCTTGCTGCGCGCGGGACCGTTCGCGGATCGCGCGGCGGCGCAGGCCGCGCTCGTGAAGGTGCGTCAGGCGGGTCTGGGCGGCGGAAGCCGGGCATCGAACTAAGCGCGCCCGATAGTTTACAGCGTTCGACTATGCCGTGATGGCGGTGATCGGCCCGTCCGCGGTACGCGGAATGTGGTGGGGTCTGGTGGCTGAAGCGTTCGGTCTGGTTGGCTGGGTGGTCGCCATTCTGATCGGCGGGTGCTTCGTCAGATTTATGGTGCCGTATATTCCATCCACATGGCCGAGCGGCGCGCGCTCACGCAATGGCTCATGGCGTTCCTGCTGGTGGTTGGCGCGGTACTGTTGCTGTCGGCGCTGCTGACGGGCATTACCGAAGTGACCGGCCTGCGCGGCGTGGATCGCTCGCTAGGCCTGCTGTTCGGCATCGTGAAAGAAGTTGCTATTTGGTGGTGGTTCTGGTCGCACTCGCCGGACTGACCGAATTGCCGCAACAAGAATTCTGACGCACTGCGCTGCTGAGGCCGATAGCCGAGCAGGGCGTGTCGCGAACTGAAACCGCTGCTCTCCGATACGCTCGCCGCATATGTGCATGTCGCACCCGAGGTCCAGAGCGACCCGCCGCAAAACGCCGCACAATATAGACGAACGGCAGGCTACACGAGGAACACGCGACGACACAAGACGCGTCGCTCGCTCAAATTCAGGCCCCTGGTGCAGGCGAATTTTGAGAGAGTGCCCGGAGTCGTTATTGTCTTTCTATCCATTTCGATTCTTTGAAGGACCATGCCATGTGCGGCATCGTAGGTGTAGTTTCGCAAAGCCCCGTCAACCAGCTCATTTACGACAGCCTGCTGCTGCTGCAACACCGCGGCCAGGATGCGGCGGGTGTCGCCACGGCGAACGGCAACAACTTCCACATGCACAAAGCCAACGGCATGGTGCGCGACGTGTTCCGCACGCGCAACATGCGCAGCCTGCCGGGCAACGTGGGTATCGGTCAGGTGCGTTATCCGACGGCGGGTTCCACGTCGAGCGAGGAAGAAGCGCAGCCGTTCTACGTGAACGCGCCGTTCGGCATCATCCTCGCGCACAACGGCAACCTGACGAACTGGATGCAGTTGAAGGACGAGATGTTCCGCATCGATCGCCGTCACATCAACACTGCGTCCGATACCGAAGTCCTGCTCAACGTCTTCGCGCACGAACTGCAACTCGCAAGCTCGGGCCTTCAACTCGATGCTAACGCGCTGTGGAAAGCGGTCGCGGGCGTGCATCGGCGTGTGAAGGGTTCGTATGCGATCGTGTCGCTGATCGCGGGTTACGGGCTGGCTGCGTTCCGCGATCCGTTCGGCATTCGTCCGCTCGTGCTTGGCAAGCTAGAAACGTCGACGGGCGTGGAATGGATGGTGGCGTCGGAGTCGGTGGCGATCGAAGGCATCGGCTTCGAATTCGTGCGCGATGTAGAGCCGGGCGAAGCCATTTTTATCGATGCCGACGGCAATCTGCATAGCCACCAGTGCGCCGAAAAGCCAGCGTTGAATCCGTGCATTTTCGAGCTCGTGTATCTCGCGCGTCCGGATTCGTGCCTTGATGGCGTGCCGGTCTATAACGTGCGTCTGCGTATGGGCGACTATCTCGCGGAGAAGATTAAGCGCGTGCTGCCTGACGTGAAGATCGATGTCGTCATGCCGATTCCTGACTCCTCGCGTCCTGCCGCGATGCAGGTTGCTGAGAAGCTGGGCGTCGAGTACCGCGAAGGGTTCTTCAAGAACCGTTACGTTGGCCGCACGTTCATCATGCCGGGACAAGCGGTGCGCAAGAAGTCGGTGCGCCAGAAGCTCAATGCCATGGCTATCGAATTCAAGGGCAAGAACGTCTTGATCGTCGATGACTCGATTGTGCGTGGCACGACATCGCATGAAATCGTGCAGATGGCGCGTGATGCGGGCGCCAATGAGGTCATCTTTGCGTCTGCCGCGCCGCCGGTGAAGTTTCCGAACGTCTATGGCATCGATATGCCGACGCGTGGCGAACTCGTCGCGCACGGCCGCAGCGATGAGGAAGTCGCACGCATGATCGGTGCGGATTATCTCGTGTATCAGGACATCGAGGATCTGAAGAACGCGGTGCGTGATACCAATCCTAGTCTCAAGAATTTCGAAGCTTCCTGCTTCGATGGTAATTATATTACCGGTGATATCACGACGGATTATCTCGATCGGATCGAGACTGCGCGTCTGACTCCGCAGTCGCAGTCGGATCGGGATGCTGCTAGTGAGGCGCTCAAAGGAGGTGGCGTCGTGCGGTCGCAGTTGCACTTGCAGCTTTCTGTCGAGTAACTTGGTTTTTGCTGATGCTTGTAGCCCGCTAAGGTTTTGTTGTCTTCAGCGGGCTTTTTGTTTTTGTCGTGCAAAGCGCTTCTGTTGTTTGGGCTTTTTATGCAGTAGCCGCCTCCCCGACACTGAGCTTTACCCTCCAGTCCGGTTGTAAACTGTGGATCGGAGGGTGTTAAGGAGCGTCTGCACAATCCGTTTCGGACGCGTGCGACAGGCGTGGATATAGGCTCGACGGAAACAGTATGAGTATGCGTTGGAGCCCATCTCTCCTCACCGCGCACGGCCTGTCGATGCCGAGGTCGGTCACGAAATCGATACCATCCAGAGATTCTGACTCGCGGCGAGTCGACGAAGGTCAAGGTCATCATGCGCGGCATCTCTACGATTTGCGCATCATCCATAAATTGCCCAACGCAAATAATGTAGTGATTTGAGCGGTGTTCTTTGCCAGCTCCCGGTATCGCATCTTCACGTAGCCAAGTTGTCCCTTGAGGATTCGGAAGGGATGCTCGACCTTCCCCCGAATACCGGCCTTTATTTAGTCGTTCGATCTTGTCGTATATCGCATCGACAGGGTCGTTCAGGTTTCAGTTTGACCTGCCCCCGGTTTTAGTCCGGATATAGCTAGAGTCCGAAGTTAAATAAAGACTGTGAGGTTGCTTCATGCGCCCGGGCGAACTGCTCGGGTGCGAGATAGCCAAGCGAGCTGTAAGGCCGCTC
>LELG01000349.1 GCA_001045575.1 Candidatus Burkholderia pumila | reverse complement strand
ACGGGTTTGCCATATGGTAATGAAACGCGAATCGCATCGCAGTTCGTTCATGATCGCCCCGCGCGAGGCCCCGCAGGATCAACCGCGCTCGCCCCACCTGGCCAACGGCCATCGTTCGGCTGCGCTGTATCGACAGCGGTTCTTCGCGCTCGGCTTCAGTCAGATTCATTTTGCCCATGCACCTTTAGATCAGTGTAATTTCATTGGGTCAATGGACTAGCAGGTCGCCGCCGCGTCGCAGACCCGCGCCCGCAATGCGCGCGACCAGCATTCCCGCCGTTGCGAAGCGCGTCCAGTGCCGCGCGTAGAGCAAGCCGTCCGGTCTGCACAGCGAGCGGCGTCAAGCGGTCCTGGAACGGATCCAAAATCTCGGGCGATGACCTCGCCAGCCCGCATCCGCTCGCCAATCTCCCGTCGATGCAGGATCACACCCGAGACCGGCGCGTGCATGTAATCGCATCCGGCGAGCGGCGTGGCGGGCGCGCGCAGTGGCGGCGATTCGGGCACATCGCCGCCTATCAGGCCCGCATGCGTCAGATAATCGACGATGGTCTGCGCATCGTAGGCTGCGAGTTCGTGGGACACGTCGCGCACGCCGCACAATTCCAGCGTCACGGCGGTCGGCCCCGGCGGCATCGAATGGCGGTCGCTAAACGTCTCGCGCACATGACGCCACGCTGATGCGCACGCCTCATCGAATGGCGCCCTGCCCGACACGTTCGCCACCAGTAACTTGCGCCTCGCTGCCGAGAAAGCGCGCGAGCGGCTCGATCGCGGGTCACGCACTGGTCGTCGTGTAGAGATGCGCGACAGCTTCCCAGTCGCAATGCAGATTGATGACCAGATCGGCGTTGCACGCGAGCCGCATCAGCGTAAGGCACTGCGAATCGAGTTCCGTGGCCGGCACGTGCGCCGAGAGGGCGTCACGCAGCGTGGCGCGGATCAGGTGCGCGTTGGCGGCAACGTCATCGCTCAGGCGATTTTGCAGATGGCGCGCCAGTTCCGGACCGAGATCGGGAAAGCGCCGGTTGAAGTCTTGCCCAGACGCGGTCTCGAAACGGCCCATCTGCACGCCAAATCAGTGCTGATTCATGCCAACGGGATTCGCTATCGGCACGAGCACGATCCGCGCGCGCAGTTGCCGCGCTTCGTCCAGTTCAGCGAACGTCTGCTTGAGATACCACGCGGCGATAAGGCCGGGCAGTTCATCGGCATGAAGCGGTGCCTGAATTTAGACTGTGGGAAGCGTTTCGTCGTCCGGACCGAAGTGATAACTCTTGATTGCACGGCCCGGTTCCGAGCGACGCGCCGGCGGGCGTATGTTGACGAATGTTCATCTTCGAAAATCTCTCGTCAAAAAACGAAAGGCACCGCGAGCGGTGCCTTTCTGGTCGATGCCACATTGAGCATCATACGGCGGTCACTAGATCGAGATGTCAGTGGCGAAAAATACTTCGCCATGGTGCGCTTGAAGGTGCCGTTCTTCTTGATTTCGACGAATACGTTGTTCAGGCTAATCTGAAGATCCTTGTCGCCCTTGCATAGGCCGATGCGATGCCCGTGCCCGGACCGATGATCGCGCGGTCTTCCACGGTCGGGCCGACCAGCGCGAACGGCTTGCCCTGCGGCTCCCATTTTGCCTTTGCGTAGCACTTTCTGCACGGTGCCCTGCTCGACGCCGACACGCTTGCCCTTCAGCGCCTGCGGCGTCGGCAGAATGCCCGAGCCCGCGCGGGCGACGAGTTGCGCGTGCGTGTCATAGAGCGGGACGGTGAAATCGATCTGCTTCAGACGTTCCTCCGTGATGCCCATGTCGGACAGCACGGCGTTGAACTTGCGGGCCTTCAAGCCAGGAATCATGCCGTCGAAGTTATTTTCGACCCACACGCATTTGACCTTCATCTGCTCGCACAGCGCATTGCCGAGATCGATGTCGAAACCGGCGAGCTTGCCATCCGACTGCTTGGATTCAAACGGCGGATAGGAAGGATCCACGGCAAAGCGGATCTTGGCGATTTCTTTTGCCCGCGCCGGGAAAGCGGCGGCGGCGAGTACGGCGAGCATCGCAAACGATGCGGACTTTCTGAGTGACATTGACTTTCGATCCTGCGAGATTTGCGGTTGATGCTCGCGCGCCACGCGTTCAGCCTTTTGAAAGCCGGAAACATCGCGCGCTGGAAAACCTCGAATGGTAACAAGTCACCGCAAGCCGACGCCGGATGCGCTCAGGGCACCACGGTCAGGAACAGGAACGCCGCGAAAATCACCAGATGGACGACGCCGACGACCGCTTCCGGCGCGCCCGCTGCCGCGACGCCCGCCTCGACCGCCGACGACAGCAGCTTCGCCAGTCCCACGACCGACAGCATCAGAAACAACGCGAGCTACGCTTCGCCATTGCTGGGCGGTGGGGCGTGCGGCGCGTTCTCGTCTTCGGCGGCCTTTTGCGGCTCGAACGGCAAAAAGTAATCGCGATGCCGGATCGTCTGCACGAACACGAACGTCACGTACAGTACGAGCGACACCACGCCCACGAACACGAATTGCGAAGTCGACAGCGTCGGGCTTTCGATCGTACTCGTGAAGTTCGGCAGGACCATCGTCAGAATGGAGAGCGCGCAGAGAATGGCGAGCACCAGCGTCCCGGACGGCTGCCCACGCGACGCGCGAGCACTTTGCGCTCGCGGCGTCGATGCGCGGTTACGAGATTCGCTTCAGCGTCGATGATCGATCTGCTCGTCGAAAGCGATGTCGGTATCATTGTGTTGATGGTATGCGCACAAGGCGGCGCAGAAAAGCCGTTCGCGCCCAGCAAGCTAATCGGCATAGGTTACGGCTGTAGCGCCGTGCCCCTGCCACACTACCCGGCATGGGAGTCCGCACCGGGCGGTTCGGGAAGTTGAGTTGAGGTTATGAGAGTCGAGGGACGCCCAGTTGATCAAAGTAAGCAAGGTTCAGCAC
>LELG01000348.1 GCA_001045575.1 Candidatus Burkholderia pumila | reverse complement strand
AACAGTGAAGCGGGCATGATCGGATAGCTCCTTGCCACGATCCCAAGTCAATGATCGCCACAACTCAGCAGGCAAGTCAGTCACGGTCTTCTTGAGTGCGTTGGCCATCGTGACAGCCCCGTAGCCGACCAGCGCGGGGCCATTTTCCGTGCATCAGTCCATAGCCTTTCTCACTTAGTAATGCCAGTTGCGATCTGTTGCCAAAACCGCCGCTCGATCTCATGTCCAAGTGATGGCGCGCCCGGCCAGTACATCGCTCCTCGGCCTATCAACCGATACACCTGCTTTGCACTTCGTCCCATGCAACACCTCCTCGATCGAAGGTGTTGCGACGACCGATTGAATCCGCCTTCCAGCACTTCAATCTGTGGTCGCACATGAATGTGCTGGAGAACGTGATCAAAGCGCCGGTGCATGTGCTGGGTCTGTCGCGCAAGGAAACGGAAGATCGCGCGCGTATCTGTGGGAAGGTTGGGCTCGCGCCGCGCGTGGAGAAGCAGTATCCGTCGCACTTGTCGGGCGGTCAGCAGCAGCGTGTGGCGATTGCCCGCGCGCTTGCCATGCACCCGACGTCATGCTCTTCGATGAACCAACCTCCGCGCTCGATCCCGAACTCGTCGGCGAAGTGCTGAAGGTGATGCGAACGCTCGCCGAGTAAGGCCGCACGATGATCGTCGTCACGCACGAAATGGCCTTCGCACGCAATATGTCAAACCATGTGGTATTTCTGCATCAGAGGCGCATCGAGGAAGAAGGCCGTCCGGACGAGGTTATTCGACAATACGAAGAGTGAGCGCCTGAAGCAGTTTTTGTCGGGCAGCCTGAAATAACGCTTGCTTTTGCTAAACAACTAAATGTATAAACAAAGAAAGTCGCGCCCAAGTCGCGCCCGCGAGGCGCTTTTTTTGTGTCTGTCACTTATTGATTGGTGCCCGCCCACAATCCATCTCTTGTAAATCTAACGCCGCCCGCTGGCGCCGTCAATAGGCGTGAAACCCGGCCCCGAAACTTACATCGCGCCGGAGCCTTGATGCGTAAGGTTTTCCGGGGTTTTCCCCATGTAGTGGGCAGGGTTTCTACCATATCGCCATTGCATTTTTGATACAATATTTTGCAGAATATCAATTTTCTTTGGCGCGCAAAACACTTTTTTGTTAAATTAGAAACCAAAGTACCAAAACGAAGTGCGCATACTTCACTGCCAGAAGAAGAAAGAAGAAGAAGAAGAAGAAGAAGAAGAAGAAGAAGAGAGACGCCGACCGACGGACGGGCCGGCGTCTCTCTTCTCGCCCTCGACGCGTGAACCATCACCAGCATCACCGCTCGCGCGTGTATTGCATCTGAAAACAGTTTTCGGTTGAGTGCGCTCGCATCGAACCACAGGCAGCAATTTGGGTTCTATTTTTTTACAGGGTTGGAGGAGATAATGAAAAAAGCTTTGCTCGCGGCAGCAGCACTGCTGACGTTCAGCGCGGTAGCGCAGGCACAAAGCAGTGTGACGCTGTACGGCCGTTTGGACGCCGGCCTTGAGTACATGAACGGCGTGCCGACCGGCGTCGGCGCTAATGGAGCCGAGACGGGCTTCTCGCATCGCTTCAAGGCTGAATCCAGCGACTGGGGCACGAGCCTGTGGGGTATGAAGGGCGTCGAAGACCTGGGCGGCGGCTATCGCGCCGTGTTCCAGTTGGAAGGCAGCTTCAACACCATGACGGGTCAGGGCACGGGCGGCGGCGGTCTCTTCAATCGCTGGGCGACGGTCGGTGTGGCGAACAACCAGTTCGGTACGCTGCTGTTGGGCCGTGAGCTGTTCATTGCCAACGGCGTGTGGGACTTCGATCCGTTCGGCCAGTCGAACTGGTCGTCGGCATCGCTGGTGCGTGGCCGCAACTGGCCGCAATCGAGCAACAACATTTCGTACCAGTCGCCGAAGTTCGCGGGCTTCGACTTCTACGGCCAGTACTCGCTGTCGAACGCGCCGAACTGGAACGGTAACGGCACGACGCCGCAAGGCCGCGAAGCTGGCGCGTACATCACGTACACCACGCCGCTGTTCCAGATCCGCGGTATGTACGATGAAATCCGCAACCCGGTCAATGGTGAGCTCGGCGGCGTCTACGACGCGGTCAACGCAGCCAATGCGGGCACGAACAATGGCGCATACGGTTACTCGCGCGAATACACGGCGATGTTCAACCTGTTCCTCGGCCAGTTCAAGATCCAGGGCGCGTATCAGGCTATCCGCACGTCGGGTATGACCAACGTGCTGCCGGGCGCACCGACCACGCTCGATCACGAATGGGGCGGCGTGACGTGGCAAGCCACGCCGGCTGCCGCGCTGATCGCGGCGGTCTACCACGTGAATGGCAACAACGGCGCGGGTAACTCGACCATCTACACGGCGGGCGGTTCGTACAACCTGTCCAAGCGCACGCTGCTGGATCTGCAGGTTGCGACGGTGCAGAATAGCAAGAGCGCGAACTACGGCCTTAACGCTAACAACTACGGCACGGCAGCGGCGACGGACAACCCGATCATCGGCCACAGCCAGACCGGCGTGTATGCAGGTATCCAACACTCTTTCTAAGCAACGAGTCTGACGAGAAAGAATCGACAGAAAAGTTTTTCACGCTGCTGCGAGAGGCGCGTATCGGTGCGGTGCCCGAAAGGGTATCGCACCGTTTTTTATTTCGGCTCGCCAACCAATTTTTCAGATTGGCCATCAAATGCTACAAATTCGCGCCCTCTGAACTTGTAGTCCTACTCCACAATTTTTCAGAACAATCATCGGACGAAATCTCGCTCGTCCGCCAAAACCACATTCGATTGTTCGTAAGCAATGGGATGGACGCTCCCATCTATGACGGCATCGATGTGCCAGAGTGGAAGTGTCGTTAACCACTCGAACAGCGGGAGCGCCCATCATGGAGATTACAACGATTGGCATCGACTTGGCGAAGAGCGTA
>LELG01000347.1 GCA_001045575.1 Candidatus Burkholderia pumila | reverse complement strand
TATCGACTTCGTGACCGACCTCGGCATAGACAGGCCGTGCGAGGTGAGGAGAGAGGGGCTCCCAACGCATATTGTTTTCCGTCGAGCCTACATCCACGCCTGTCGCACGCGTCCGAAACGAATTGTGTAGACGCTCCTTAATATGACGGAGACGACCATGACGACACCGCTGTCGCTCGACCCGATCGAGAAAGAACTCGTCGCGCTTGCAACTCGACTGCCTGAAATGGACGTTGAAGCACGCATATGAGAACTCGCCGGTGTATCGCCGCAAATTCGACGAAGCGGGCGTGCATTCCGACGACATGCAATCGCTCGCCGATCTCGTGCGCTTCTCGTTCACGTCGAAGAAGGATCTGTGCGACAACTATCCGTTCGACATGTTTGCCGTGCCGCAGGAACGCGCGTCGCGCATTCACGCGTCATCGGGCACGACGGGCAAGCCTACGGTCGTCGGCTATACGGCGCAGGACATTGACACATGGTCGAATCTAGTCGCGCGTTCGATGCGCAGCCGGTGCGCGAATTGGCGACAAGGTGCACGTCAGCTACGGCTACGGCCTGTTCACCGGCGGCCTCGGTGCGCATTACGGCGCGGAGCGCGCGGGACGGTGATTCCATTCGGCGGCGGTCAGACGGAGAAGCAGGTTCAGTTGATCCGCGACTTTCGTCCCGACATCATCATGGTGACGCCGAGTTACATGCTGTCGATCGCTGATGAACTGGAGCGGCAAGGCGTCACTCCGGCTGACTGCTCGCTGCGGGTCGGCATTTTCGGCGCGGAGCCGTGGACGAACGACATGCGCCGCGCAATCGAACAGCGCATGGGAATCGATGCCGTCGATATCTACGGTCTGTCGGAATTGATGGGGCCGGGCGTGGCGTCGGAATGCGCGGAAACGAAGGACGGTCCGACGATCTGGGAAGACCACTTCTATCCGGAGATCATCGACCCGGACACGGGCGAAGTCTTGCCCGATGGCGAATTCGGCGAATTGGTGTGCACTTCGCTAACGAAGGAAGCGCTGCCGATCATCCGTTATCGAACGCGCGATCTCACGCGGCTTTTGCCCGGCACCGCGCGCACGATGCGCCGCATGGAAAAGATCACAGGCCGCTCCGACGACATGATGATTGTGCGTGGCGTCAACGTGTTTCCGACGCAGATTGAAGAGTTGCTGCTGAAGCGGCCGGTGCTCGCGCCGCATTATCAGATCGTGCTGACGAAGGACGGTCCGCTCGACGTGCTCACGCTGAACGTCGAGCCGTGCCCCGAGTCCGCGCCCGATGTCGCCGCTCTCGAAAGCGCGAAGATTGCACTTGCTTACGACATCAAGGCGTTGATCGGCGTGAGCGCAACGGTCGAAGTGCTGGCGGTGAATGGCATCGAGCGATCAGTCGGCAAGGCGCGGCGCATGGTCGACAAGCAGAACAAAGCCTGAACGTCAGCAAGTCAGGAATTCGGCATCAGCAGCCACATGCGGCCACCCTGCTTCATGAGGCCCGCAAGATCGCCGGCGGCGTCGCCTAAGCCCCAGAAGTAGTCGGCGCGCACGCCGCCCTTGATCGCCGTGCCGGTGTCTTGTGCGAAGACGAGACGGTTCATCGGCTGTTTGCTGAGCGGGCGCGTCGTCTGCAGGAAAACCGGTGTGCCGAGCGGAATGGCCGAAGGATCGACGGCAATCGAACGTTCGGGCGTCAGTGGCACGCCTAGCGCGCCGACGGGACCATTGCAGAGGCTCGCGGCCATCGGATCGTTCGACGGCATCTCGCGGAAAAACACGAAGCGCGGGTTCACGTCGAGCAAGGCATCGACGCGACTCGGATTGGCTTTCGCCCATGCTTTGATGCCTTGCATGGTCGCTTGCGCGGGCGTGAGTTCGCCGCGATCCAGCAGATCCTTGCCGATGGAGCGATACGGCTGACCGTTCGTCCCGCCGAAGCCGACGCGCATCACGCTGCCGTCTTCCATGATGACGCGTCCCGAGCCCTGCACTTGCAGGAAGAAGATTTCGATCGGATCGTCGACCCAGACGAGTTCGTTGCCCGTCAGCGCGCCCGAACGTTCGAGCTGCGCGCGGATCGGCAACGTCTGGCCGGTCTTGTAGCGATACGGCCATCGATACAGCGCGTACTGATACGGCCCGTGCCGCGTGCGCGATCCGCGCAGTAGCGGCTCGTAATAGCCGGTCACGAGACCGTCGAGCGTGCCGTCGTTGTTAGCGATCTGGAAAGGTGTGAAATAGTTTTCGAAGAAGCTGCGTGCCGCCGACATATCCAGGTCGTCGATACGCTGCGCCGCGGTGCACGCGCGTTGCCACTTCGGCTGTGTCGCTAGTCGCGCGCAGTTCTGACGCAGCGCGGCAGTCGCGCCGATGAGCGAGTCATCGTTCCAGCCGGGCACTTGCTGCCAGCTCACCGCAGTCAGACGCGACGCCGCGCCCTGTCCCGGCATGATCGGCGTGCCTGTGGGCGCGCCTGCGGTAGTCGGGCCTGGCTTCACGTAATGGCCGCCACACGACGCGAGCAAGACAGCGGTTGCAATCGATGCGGCCCAGGCCGTTGCCCGCGCGGTTGTCCGCGGGAAACGCATGCAATGCTCGTTCTTGATGGGAACCGCCATGTCTGATCTGTTCGACGAATATCCGATACTGATTTTGGGGCTCGAAGCGCTTCTGGCGCTCGGCCTGCTAATTTTTATCGTCGTGTGGACGACGTCGGGCAAGAAGAACCGCAAGCGCCCTTGAAGCGACTAGTTAATTAAACCAATGAAATTGCACTGATTTAAAGGTGCATGGGCAAAATGAATCTGACTGAAGCCGAGCGCGGTTGATCCTGCGGGGCCTCGCGCGGGACGATCATGAACGAACTGCGATGCAATTCGCGTTTCATTACCATATGGCAAACCCGTTTTGCCGGTGAGCGTCTGGCGGGCCTGTACGGCAGGCACCCGGGTCGTGTGCCACGCTGGGATTTGGCGCG
>LELG01000346.1 GCA_001045575.1 Candidatus Burkholderia pumila | reverse complement strand
TATTGGCGCGCGTGCGAGAGGACGGTCTCTCGTATCGTCAAGCAGCTGCACTGTTCGATATACGTAGGCTTGACGTTATCGGTAACTGGGAGAGCGTCAATACAATGAGGGCGGCGCTGAAGCATTGTCTTTTGGCTCCCGTGGTAGTCACAACAAAAAGATGAAGAAATCTGATTCCAACGCCAAATCAGCAGCATCTGGAGACGCTGCATGTAGCCGGGAAGAACTTCTTGACAGCTGAACTACCTTCTCTCGAGAAAGGCCTGAAGGGATACATTCACTACTACAACCACGAGCGAATCAAGCTGAAGCTCAAGGGCTCAGTCCCGTCGATTATCGAGTTTGCTTCGCTCCAGCATAGCCATCAGTCTTCCAACTTTCTGGGTGCGGTCCAAAAGCCACGGACACACATGACGACGCCCCCCTGGCTTTCACTTTCATTATGAGACAGATTTTGCCCGGCCGGGTTGCGCGCATCGAACCGGGCGAAGCGGATTGTTCGTGCTTACTGGATGTTCCAATAGAACGCCGCTTTCGCCTTGCCGGAACCGGACACGGACACGCTCTGCTTCTTTTCCTGATCCTTGTACTTTGCATAAACCGTGTAGCTGCCGGCCGGCAGTTTCACGAGCATGTACGGACCCATCGATTCCGTGCTCAGAACTTCACCCTTGCTGCCGGTAATGCGCACGTGCACGCCCGACAGATAGTCTGCCGTCGGTCCCGTAAAGCGTAGCGACAGCGGCCAGTGCGCCTGTTCGCGCTGAAGCGCATGCGATTCGTCCAGTCCCACGCCGCCGGACGTGTACGATACATCGCCTTGCTGCTGGATTTGCGGCAGACCGCCGCCGTTGGTATTGCCGGCGCTCGACATATCGCCGGTGCCGCCACCCGTTGTGCCAGAAGCCTGCGCATATGCGCCGCCCGCGAGCGCCGCCGCGATGATGGCGACAACGATCTTGCCCGTGGTCTTGTTCATCATCTTTCGTTTTCTCCTTTATCCGATGCCGCATAAGAAGCGGCAAACGCCCGATGCGTGGAGATCACGCGATGGGGCACGAAGCACGCTTGAAGCATGCTTCGTGCCCGCATCATGCGGGGTTATCCGAGATCGACCGGAACGAAGATTTGCGCATCGTCACGCTGGATCAGGAGCGCGATGCTGTCGCCGGCCTTCGAGATCATCGACTTCAATTGCTGCGGCGCGGTGACCGGCTGGCCGTTGACCGCGAGAATCACGTCGCCCGGCTGGATGCCCGCGTTCGCGGCCGCGCCCTGGGCCTGCTGCACAAGCAGCCCGCGTGTCATCGAACCCTGCTGTGTCTCTTCCGGCGTCAGCGGACGAACGGCCACGCCCAGACGCGCGTCCTGCGCTGCCGAGCCACTGTCGTCGCCGTTTGCGTTGGCACTCGCGGTCTTCGTATCCTTCAGCGCGCCGATGGTCACGTCGAGATCCTTCGAACCTTTGTCGCGCCACACCGTCACCTTCGCCGACGTACCCGGCGACAAACCTGCGACCTGCGACGGCAACGAAGTCGAATCTGCCACCGGAACGCCGTTCAGCGCGGTGATGACATCGCCCGGTTGCAAGCCTGCATTCGCGGCTGGACCGCCCGGCTCCACCGAACTCACGAGCGCGCCTTGCGGCGATTTCATGCCGAAGGAATTCGCCAGCGTCTGGTTCATGCCCTGCACCGTCACGCCGAGACGGCCGCGATCGATGTAACCGGTCTTAATGAGCGCATCCTTGACCTTGATCGCTTCATTGATCGGGATGGCGAACGACAAGCCCTGGAAGCCGCCCGTCTGTGAGTAGATCATCGAATTGATGCCGATGACCTCGCCTTGCAGATTGAACAGCGGCCCGCCCGAGTTGCCCGGATTCACCGGCACGTCGGTCTGGATGAACGGCGTGTAGTTCTCGTTCGGCAACGCGCGCGACTTCGCGCTGATGATGCCCGACGTCACCGTGTTGTCGAAGCCGTACGGCGAACCGATCGCCACGACCCACTGGCCGACCTTGCTGCCGTTAGGATCGCCGATCTTCACGGTGGGCAGATTCTTGGCGTCGATCTTCAGCACCGCGACGTCCGACTGCTTGTCCGAGCCGATCATCTTCGCGCAGTACTCGCGCTTGTCCGTCAGCTTGACGGTGACGACGTTCGCGTTATCGACGACGTGCGCATTGGTGAGAATGTAGCCATTGCTGCTGACGATGAAACCGGAGCCCAGCCCTTCGCTCGGCCGATCCACGCCGGGACCACCATCGTCGCCGCCGAAGCCGGGCACGTTGCCGTAGAAGCGCTTGAAGAACTGATAGAAGGGATCGTCGGAGTCCATCGGCACCTGACTGGCGCTGCCGCGCCGGTTCGACGCCTGCTTGACGACGTGCTTCGCGCTGATGTTCACCACCGCGGGACCGTAGGTTTCGACGAGACCGGAGAAGTCGGGCACGCCTGTCTTGGCTGCAGCTTCGGCAGGCATCATCGCGGCTTGCGCGGGCGAGATGACCTGCGTCGCAGGAACATTGTTATGGCCGGCCACGTAGCCCGCCGACACGGCAACGGCGACGGCCACCGCGGCGGCGCTGTGGGTCAGAATCTTCGATTTCATCGTGTACTCCTGGTAAAGGGTGCGCTGTGCTAGGTTAACAATTAATTGAATGATTAGCTGCTTACTGTGCGATGGACGGCACGTACTTCAAGAGGTGGCGAAGAGCGGAAGACCCAAGGCGGAACTCGTGTTGAGTGACTCGGAGCGCGAACAACTCAAGGCATTGACAATGCGTCGCAAGACAGCGCAGGCGTTGGCGTTGCGAGCGCGGATTGTGCTGGCGTGCGCGAAGGGCGTCGACAATAAGGATGTTTTGGCAAAACTGCGAATCACTCAACAAACCGTTTCGAAGTGGCCGGCAGACTTTGTTGCTTATCGTTTGGATGGTCTGCTCGATGCGCCGCGCCCCGGCGCGCCGAGCACGATCGAGGATTCGCATGTTGACGCGGT
>LELG01000345.1 GCA_001045575.1 Candidatus Burkholderia pumila | reverse complement strand
GTGGCACACGACCCGGGTGCCTGCCGTACAGGCCCGCCAGACGCTCACCGGCAAAACGGGTTTGCCATATGGTAATGAAACGCGAATCGCATCGCAGTTCGTTCATGATCGCCCCGCGCGAGGCCCCTTCGTCGAGCAGCCAGATCAACCGCGCTCGGCTTCACTCAGATTCATTTTGCCCATGCACCTTTAGATCAGTCAGTGCAATTTCATTGGTTCAGTGGACTAGCTTACCGGGACGATGGCATCCTCGTCGTGGTCGTGCGGCAAACCAAAAGCAAACCTAACCCGCGTTACCGCGTACTTGTTGGGTTAGCGTTAGTAGAGGATTGGAAGGGCGGATTCTTTCAATTGGTTGGCTTTAAAGACGAAGACGTCAAAGTCCGTCCGATACAGCATTAGAAAAGGCTGCTCGAACGGCAGCTGAAACTCTTCCGGCCAACTTCGAGGATGAGAGGCATTGGATCGACGCAATTGTCTTGCGCGAAGGGCAAGGCGCGTTTCGTGAGTCGGTGTTGGAAACGTATGCCAACCGTTGCGCAATCTCTAATTGCAGCGTTGTGCAGGTCCTGGAAGCGACGCGCACATTCATCGTTATTTCGGTCCGGAAACGAATCAAGTATCTAACGGACTCTTGCTGCGTTCCGACTTGCACACGCTTTACGACCGTGTGCTTATATCGCTAAACTCCGAACCACGGAATACGGGTCTCTCGCCGAGAAAAAAAATTCGGGTACCGAACAGAGACAATTGGAAGCCCGATCCAAACATACTTCTAGAGCACAAGAGATGGGTGCTTTCGGAGTGGGAGAAGCACGGCGCGTCCCCAACTCGTGATCTATTTGATCGATGACCACTCGTACATGCGTTTTCATTCTTTTGCAAATTATAGCAAAGCTTTTGTCTGAGCGCGCTATTCGTTGCATTAAGCCTCACCGCCTGCATCACAACGCTCGTCGACCACGGCACCTACTACACCGACACCAGCCACACAGCCAAATCCGCCGACTCCCGCATCCGCTTCCTCATGATGCACTACACTGAAGTCGACGAAGTCGGCTTCCTCGCGGTCCTGATCGGTGACGAAATCAGCGTCCACTAGGTGGTCCCCGACCACCCGCACATAGAGAAGAACGGCGAACCCGTCGTCTACCAGCTCGCCCCCGAGAGCAAGCGAACCTGGCACGCTGGCCAGAGCTACTGGCAGGGCGCAACCGAACTCAATGCCTCATCTATCGGCATCTAGAACGTCATCAAGGCCCCTGCAAAACGGCCAATGGCAACCGTACCCGCCAAAACAAATCGCAGCGATCATCCAACTCTCGCGCGACATCATTACCCGCTACAAGATCCCGCCGACACGCATCGTCGGCCATAGCGACATTGCGCCGCAGCGGAAGATCGATCCCGGTCCGCTGTTTCCGTGGCGCACGCTGTACGATGCCGGCATCGGCGCATGGCCCGACGACGCCACCATCGCCGCGCACCTCGCCGGCCGCGATCCGAAAGCCCCCGTCGACGTCAAGGCGTTCCAGGAAAAACTGAAGCGCTATGGCTACGATATCGCCACCGACGGCGTGCTGGACGACAAAACCCGCCGCGTCTTCGCCGCCTTCCAGATGTACTTACGCCCATCCGACTACGCAGGCGATGCCGATGCGCAAACCGACGCCATCGCGCAGGCGCAGCTCGACAAATACTTCCCGCAATGAGTGACTCCTTCCTGACTTTCCGCACCATTCACATGAGCTGCGCGGCCCTGAGCATTATCGGTTTCATCGTGCGCTGGATCTGGATGCTGAGCGGCTCGCATCTGCCCAATGCCCGCGTCACGAAAATCGTCCCGCATATCGTCGATACCGTACTGCTGCTCAGCGCCATCGCACTGGTCACGATCATCGGCTTCAACGCGAACGCCGCATGGCTCTCGGCAAAGATCGCGGGACTCGTCGTCTATATCGTGCTCGGCACGTTCGCCCTGAAACGGGGCCGCACGAAAACCACGCGCTTCGTCTGCGGCGTGATGGCGATCATCGTGTTCGCGTTCATCACCTCCGTGGCGCGCACGCACGATCCGCTGGGTTTCTGTACTACGCTGGCCTGATTTGTTCCGCTAGAATTCAGTTTTTCCATCTGCACGCAACCGCGCAACACCACTGCCATGACTCAGGACGAACTCAAGCAACTGGTCGGCCAGGCCGCCGCCGACTATGTCAACGCCAATGTGCCCGAAGGCGCGATCATCGGCGTGGGCACCGGCTCGACGGCCAATTGCTTTATCGATGCCATCGCCAAGACGAAGTCGCGCTATTGCGGCGCCGTGTCCAGTTCGCTCGCCACCACGGCACGTCTGAAATCGCACGGCATCGAGGTGTTCGATCTCAACGACATAAAATCGCTCAGCATCTACGTCGACGGGGCGGATGAAATCGATCACTCCGGCGCCATGATCAAGGGCGGCGGCGGGGCGTTCACGCGCGAGAAGATCGTCTCGTCGGTGGCGGATGTGTTCGTGTGCATCGCGGATGCGAGCAAGCGTGTCGACGTCATGGGCACGTTTGCGCTGCCCGTCGAAGTCCTGCCGATGGCGCGTACCGCAATCGGCCGTAAGCTCGCTGCGCTCGACGGCGTGCCCGTGCTGCGCGTGACGAAGGACGGCATGCCGTTCATCACCGATAACGGCAACGAGATCATCGACGTGAAAGGTCTGTCGATTACGGATCCGCGCGCGCTCGAAGCGCAGATTAACGCGTGGCCGGGCGTGGTGACAGTCGGCCTGTTCGCGGCGCGCGGCGCGAATCTGTGCCTGCTGAGTACGGAGCAGGGCGTGGAGTGCATCGACTACGCGCAGCAGGTCTGAAAAATAAAAACCCCGGCAAGTGCACTGCACCCCAGAGGTTGGAGATTGATCCAACCTTTGGGGTGTTTTTCATGGCGAAGTACACAGAGCAGTTCAAGCTGGCAGTTGTAGAGGAGTAGGAGTCGGGGGAGTGGGATCTCGGAGC
>LELG01000344.1 GCA_001045575.1 Candidatus Burkholderia pumila | reverse complement strand
ATCGTGCAGCACAATTTGTTCATCCACTTCTTGCAACATGTGCCACTGAGTTACCCGGATCATCGTCCCTACGTAGTCTTTGTCGTGGACGGCCTCAGCGGGCTTTACCTCGCGACCGCCGCGGGGCAACACCGGTCAGCAGCTTCCGTGAGCTAAGACGGTCCATGTAGGGCTTCACGAGCTTTTCCGAAACCCATGTCGTTTCGAGCGCTTCCGGAACGTATTCGAGTTCGTCGCCTTCCTTCGTTGCAACCTGCACCGGACGTCGCCCTGAATTGTCGAAAGCGGTGGCATAGTCGGCGTTTTCAAAAGCGCATGCAAGCAGATCCATCGTCTGCCTGTATCACCGACGAACATCGTCCGACTGTACCGCGTGTCCTCCGGCCTTCCCTTCACCCGGATACCAACCCGTTCGACGTTCTTTTCTGGATCGTTGGTCGTAACGAAGATCAGGTTGATCTCGTAGCCACGTGCACGCGCTTGAGTCTAAGCACAACCTTCTCCGGCGTGGACATTACCGTCTCGAAGGCGAACGTCCTACTTTCGCGCATTGCGGCAAGCCGACGTTCTTCCGCGATATCAGCGACTCGCATGTTGCTCGTCCGATAATCCGCGATCTGTGACTCAAGAGAGATTTGGCTATAATCAGAGTGGTTCTCGCGGCCTTTCGGCTTGTCGTAGACGAGCGAGAAGCCCCCCGCGCTTCGAGATCCGCAACTGCCTCTTCCACGACGTCAGAAACACGCGCAGCAAACGCCTTGCTTGTGATTTAACGACCGAAGTTGCCAGCAGACATGGTTTTCTCCGTAAATTTCGGATTTATTTTATTAACATTATACGCCTCGGCATGCTATTCGCGCACGCAAAGCCCACGTTTGTGGGAGAGCCGTCACACGGACGGCTCCGTGTGGAACTACATCCGCATACTCGCTGCAGAGACCTGCGGCAGCGGCTCCATCGCTCCTGGCACGATCTTTCCAGAGTCAACGTCGATCATCCACGGCGACTCGTCCATCATCTGAGCGATGCGCTCATACAGATCGTCTGTTTCCGGAAGATCTTGACCCATAGCGATTGACCTTTCCAGCCGCTGAACCTGTTCATGGAGGACTCGATAATCGTCCTTCATGACGTTACTCGTGCTGATATCGCGCCAGCCCTCCGGCAGCTCCTGACCGTTCGGCAGTAAGACGCGCAAGATATCAATCTGAGCATCCGGATCGAAACTCGGATCTGTCCCGTTGTGCCACCGGAACGGATACTTGATAACCACATGTCCACCGGACAATAGAAGTCCTTTGGCAGAGCATTCGATCGGATAGGACGCATGCGACACAACAATTGTGATCGGAATTGGCAACGGCCCGTTGATCGTCTCCAACCGGCTTGCGCGCAGCGAGTACAACGAATTTTCTATCTCAGCGCGATGGTTCGCGCCCAGTGATGTGTCGAAAGCGGGCGACTTCGGTCCGCTCAACATGTATTCGCATCATGCGATCTCAGCATCGCTTTCGTCGATCGTTTCCGGATAATTGTCGGCTCCTAAACGCGCGCTGTTGCGAACGTGAAGCGAAGGCAGATCCAGGTCACGCGCGACGATTGCCGCACGATCTAGCGACGACGTGTCCACGCACACGTGAAAGCTGCGAGCGTCGCTGTAGTATCCAGCGACCTTGATTCCAATCGACGTCAGTATTCCCGCTTCGTCATGTCCCGCCGCGATGCGGCCGAAAAGCTGGCTTCCCTTCTTTACAAGCAACAGTTCTGCTAGCGCGCACATCTTGTCCAGGTTGTAATCTGCGAGCGAAACTAGACGGCATCGTTGCGGATTTAGCGGGAGCCCGCTCCCGTTCGCCCATCAAACTATAAAGTATATCGGGCACGGATTTCAGAGGATGTTCGCTTGTCCAATGCCCGCGCTTTTCGTCCGGAAGTCGGTCGAGCGAGAGGAATTGCACGCCCTCTTTTTCGTCTCGATACTCCCATGCTTTTGCCGCAGCGATCTGCGATGCTATCGCGGCCTGCAGATCCGTCTCGGCAATCCATCGAATGAGGTGTTCCCGGCCAAGCCTTGCCACTCGCAGCTTGACCAATGCACCATCGCAAACGATCGGCTCAGCCAAAAAATCGGCCGTGTGCCCGTTGTACCCGGACGAAAGTCGCTGTCTGTTTGTCTACTATCTGCTGATTGCAGCCGTTCATTTAGCACCTCTATGTCTACTTGTTTCGCATACGCATGGCCTGTTTGTCCGCCAACTGCTTTTCACCTCGACGACCGTCTTGCGCGATGTCAATTTGAAATGTCTTCGCCGTACTGTGCTTCGAGCTTAGTTTCGAGATATTTGTGCTTCGGATAGAACTGCGCCATGTAGCGCCGCGCGACGGCATCGTACACAAGTGACTCCTCGCGCGTGAGCCCGCTTGCAAGTTCACCTGTCGGGATGATCGCGTGGTGCGCACCGACCTTTTTGTCATGCGCCCTTCAGGCGCTTCGCGACGCCCAAGAACTCCGCGACGTGCTTGGCCACATCTGGCTTCTCGCTGATATATACGCGTACTGGCATGGTATTGCTTCTCACGCGGGACGGGAGCTTCCACGTTACCGCTATCCGCGAGGTTGTAATCGCCGGGCACGTGTCCCGCGTTCTTGGACCGCACCCAGAAAGTTGGACGACTGATGGCTATGCTGTAGCGAAGCAAACTCGATAATCGACGGGACTGAGCCCCTTGAGCTTTCAGCTTGATTCGCTCGTGGTTGTAGTAGTGAATGTATTCCTTCAGGCCTTTCTCGAGATCGTCGAGATCACGAAACTCGTTGGCGTAGTAGAACCCCGTCTTCAGGGTACCGAAGAAGCTCTCCATGGCGGCATTGTCGAGGCAGTGCCCGCGCCGGGACATGCTCGGCCTGACGGTACTCTGCTTCAGCAAGTGGCTGTAGGTGGAGAGGCGATATTGCCAGCCTTGAACGGAATGAAGCACTGGTCGATCTTCAGGCTTCAGCCTGGTGAAGGCTTTGCGAAGCAT
>LELG01000343.1 GCA_001045575.1 Candidatus Burkholderia pumila | reverse complement strand
CTCTTGCACGACCGGCACAAATGGTGATGACACCTCGGGCACGCAAGTCCGCATTGCCGGTGGCGTGACATCATTTGATACACCGTCTGGTGAATCGAACTCCCTCTCAGCGGGACTACCCACCGCTTGTGCCTTCTGATAGCGCGTGATCCATTCGCGCAAGAGGTTCCGGTTCAAGCCATATTCTATCGCCGTATGCGCGATAGAAACGCCTGGTTTCATGCACAACTGGATCAATTCTTCGCGGGCTTGTGGGTCGTATTCTCGGCGACCGTCCCGCTTCGCGCCGACTACCAGGCGACTACGCAAATTACGATCTTCTGTCATGTACTCTGATCCCAGCGGTCCACGTGGACAGATAGCATCAGAGAATCACTCGTTCATTGTTAAGGCGTCCTTCAAAGACCGCATACCTTTAACCGACATGGACATGCCTCCCCACATCAACCTATCGGTCCGGGCATGTCCGCCGCGTCTGAACACCGGTCCATGAATCGAGCAGACAACAAGTCCGGCATTGCCGGCGGGCGCCTCAGTATCAACTATGACGGCACCGGAAAACAGGGCACGCGACAGGCGAACGGTGCAGAAAACAATCAACGCAGCCCGTGAGGACGTGCGTCGCCAAGACAAAATGTGCCGTAATCGATACATGGCCGCACAGTTGATTGAAGTCATCGATTTGAGCTCGCTTATCTCGACAAGAGCAGCAAGCAACAAACGCACGCTTTATGGAGTTTGCTTGCTCTACCCGTTTCGCCGAGGGGGCCCTCAAAGTGTCGCCTTCGCCAGGTCACGACCTCGCTCTCGCTTGTCGTAGGCTGACCGGAAAACGATTGATAAGCTCCTTTACCGCCAGAATGAGATGATATAACATATCAAAATGCGTGCGCTTTTCGCGACGTCCTTCGATTTTCTTCATGTTCGGTCTGCGCGACCTCAAGACAGGCAATTCGCGATTAATTGCTTAACGTGCCACCACGCCCGCTGCGTGTGTACGCGTTTCACGCGTCAGTGCCGGATACAGCAGACCGGCGATGATCGCGCCGGCGATCGGCGCAATCCAGAACAGCCACAGTTGATCCAGCGCCCAGCCGCCGACCAGCAACCGCCGGACCCGTCGAGCGCGCCGGGTTCACCGACGTATTCGTGACCGGAATCAAGATTAGGTGGATCAGCGTCAGGCATAGGCCGATGGCGATCGGCGCGAAGCCCTTCGGTGCGCGGTCATCGGTCGCGCTGAGGATGACGAACAGGAAGAAGAAAGTCACCACGACTTCGCAGACGAGCGCTGCGAACATCGTGTAGTTGCCCGGCGAATGCTCGCCGAAGCCGTTTGCCGCAAAGCCGCTTGCCACTAGATCAAAGCCCGGAGCGCCTGTTGCGATCAGCGCCAGCACTTTCGCGCCGAGAATCGCGCCAACGACTTGCGCCAGGATGTACGGCCGAGATCGCGCACCGGGAAACGGCCAGCGACCGCGAGACCGATATTCACGGCCGGATTCAGATGGCAGCCGGACACGCGACCAATGACATACGCCATGGTGAGCACGCTGAGGCCGAACGCCAGCGAAACACCAGCCAGGCCAATGCCGACATGCGGGAAGGCCGCTGCGAGCACGGTGCTTCCGCAACCGCCCAGCACGAGCCAGAAAGTACCGAAAAGTTCAGCGCCGAGACGCTTGATCAAATGCATGATGCTGCCTATTTGAAAAGATGAACCATTATTGATTTGACGCAAGAACACACTTTTTGTTCGTGCGGAGCGCAGTTTAGGTGCGTCTTCTTCTAAAAACTGTCAAAAATGGTGGATCAGCGCTCAAACGGCAGCATTCAGCTTAAAACTTCGGATTAGTCTGGTATTGGCGTGAGAGGTAGTGAAACGGTCACGCGAGTCGTTTCAAAAGTCGACGGAACGAAATCGGGATAGGGGCACCTCCTCCCATACCACCGTGCGTAGGGGGCCGTACACGGCGGTTCGGATTGGTGATCGGTTGGCCCGGCTATCGACGCAACGATGGAAGGCCAAGGGAGCCGAGATAGCGATTGGTGAGTGCGCGTTGCAGAGCGGAACTGTTGCTCAGGCGCCATGCATCGTGCGGGGAGCCGACTGTCTGGGCGGCCTAGCTCCCGATCGACCCCGCGAACCGTCAGATCTCGGAAGCGGTTGGGGCTGTTGTCCCACTGTTTTCCAGAAGACGCAGCGAACACACGGCGTCGGACCTACTCATCCAGCCGCTGTAGCGTGCTGGGCATCTCACAGAAGCCAAAGTATAGCCGCGCCACCCCCCGTCAGATAACAGTTCAGCGCGCCGATCATCTGGTCGAGGCGCGTTGGGTCATCTCCCGGATTCGCTCCTTGAAGCGCGTCAGAGCCTTGGGCGCAATCCGCCGTTTGACCTGTACGCCACTCAAGAAGGTAAAGCCCAGAAACTTCCGCGTGTGTGGGCGCGCGACGGCGCTCTTCGATTCGTTGACCTTCAGCTTGAGCCCGCAGGTGAGGAAGGACTTCAGTCTTGCCATCACCCGCTGGCCGGCGCGTTCGCTGCGCACGTAGACGTTACAGTCGTCGGCGTACCTCACGAAATGCAGCCCGCGCCACTCAAGTTCCCGATCAAGCTCGTCGAGCATCAGATTAGATAACAACGGCGACAGAGGATTGCCTTGGGGTGTGCCTTCGTCCGTCGCACCAACCGCCCGTTTTCCAGCACGCCCGCCGTCAGGAAGCAGCGAATCAGCTTCAGCATTCGTCTGTCGCTGAGACGCTTTGCCACCCGGGACATCAGGATGTCGTGGCTCACGCGATCGAAGAATTTCTCGAGATCCAAGTCTACGACCCAGCGGTGTCCCGCCTGGATATAGCCCTGCGCGCGCTCCACGGCCTGATGTGCCGAGTGCCCCGGACGGAAGCCGTAACTGGCGTCCGAGAACGTTGGGTCCCACTGCCTTTGCAGTATCTGCAACACCGCCTGCTGGATGAACCGATCGAGCGCGCACGGAATGCCGAGCTTGCGTACGCCGCCCCCATCCGGCTTGGATATCTCGACCCGCCTCACCGGCTGGG
>LELG01000342.1 GCA_001045575.1 Candidatus Burkholderia pumila | reverse complement strand
CCGGCTGATTCGGGCGTATTTGAACAGCGGCATCATGGATGACGGGGTGGTTTAGCAACGGCATCATGGCACGCCTCAGGGCGGACCGCTATCGCCGCTGCTGGCCAACGCGCTGCTCGATGAAGTGCTTCAGGTCATGGAAAGCAATGTCGAAAAAACGCTTAGTATGGGTGAAATCGCTGCATTTTTCGACGTCTCGCAACGCCAGTTCGAACGATGGTTCAGGGACCGTCTCGGCAAAACGCCCGCGCAGGCCGATCTGGAGCGCTTGCTGCGTGCGCGTTAGCTCGTATCGCACTGCGCGTTCGCTGGAAGAAGTGAAGATGGAGAACCTCATCCGAATCGAGAACGGCGAGAAGGCCAGGCACATGTTTGCCGATGCCGAGTACACGAACCGTCAAGCTAAGCTGCGCGATCTGATGGCGCGTTAAAACATCGATGCCGTGCTGTTCACGTCATATCACAACATCAACTATTATGCGGACTTTCTGTACTGCTCGTTCGGGCGCAAGTACGGTCTCGTCGTGACGCCGAAGAAGGTCGTGTCGATTTCAGCGAATACCGATGGCGGCCAGCCGTGGCGTCGTACCGTCGGCGATTACAACGTCGTCTATACGGACTGGCAGCGCGACAACTTCTTCTGCGCGGCGCAAGACGAGATTGATAACAAAGGGCGTATCGGCGTGGAGTTCGATCAGCTTCCGGTCGAAGCCTTGTCGAAGCTCAAGGCCGCGCTGCCATCGGCGGAATTCGTCGATATCAGCGCGCAGACCATGCGCATGATCAAGTCGGCGGAGGAAATCGAAGTCATCAAACCTGGCGAGAACGTGTGCGATGTCGGCGGCGCGGCGCTCGCGGCAGCCGTGCATGAAGGCGTGCCCGAGCATGAAGTCGCGCTGGCATCGACGCAGGCCATGGTGCGTGAAATTGCGAAACGCTTTCCGGACTCCGGGACTCCGAATTGATGGACACGTGGACATGGTTCCAGTCCTGCATCAACACGGACGGAGCGCACAATCCGGTGACCACGCGCAAGGTGCAGAAGGGCGGCATTCTGAGCCTGAATTGCTTTTCGATGATCGCGGGCTATTACACCGCGCTCGAACGCACGATTTTCTTCGATCACTGCTCCGACGAGCATTTGCCTCTCTGGAAGATCAACGTCGAAGTGTATGAAGCGGGTCTCGAGCTCATCAAGCCGGGCGCGCGCTGCTGCGATATCGCCAGCGAACTGAACAAGATCTACGCCGAGTATGGCGTGCTTCAGTACCGCACGTTCGGCTACGGCCATTCGTTCGGCTTGCTCTCGCATTACTGCGGCCGCGAGGCGAGGCTCGAATTGCGCAAAGACATCGAGACGGTGCTCAAACCAAACATGGTTGTTTCGATGGAGCCGATGATCATGCTCCCGCAAGGCCTGCCCGGCGCGGGCGGCTACCGTGAGCACAACATCCTCGTGGTCGGTGAGAAGAGCAAGAGCACGACCAATATCACGGGCTTCCCGTACGGATCCGAGCGCAACATCATCGCGGCTTAACGCATAGGGACGGTCCGCGGCGCGGATTACGCTGCGGGCCGCTACACAGGGAGAGGCATGATGAAAGAGTGCGTCAGCATAGGCGAACTCGCATGGGCTGAATACGCATGACGCATCGGAGAAGGACAGCCGGTGCTCATTCCGATCGGCGCGATGGAGCAGCACGGCCCGCACATGTCGATGAATCACGACGTGTTGTTGCCCACCGCCATCGGCGTGGGCGTAGCGCGGCGGATCGGTGCGCTGGTGGCGCCGGCCATTGCATATGGATACAGAGCGGCGGCGGCAATCATCTGTGTGGCACGAATGGACGCCCGCATCCGGCTGTCTTTCTTCCGCTGTGGCTGAACTGTTCAAGGTGTGGATTGGCGCGAATACGAATTACGTGGTCGTGGTGACGGGCGCGCTCGCGCTGTCGCAGGGTTTGTCGTTATGGCAGGCGTTGCTGGCCATTCTCGTCGGCAATTTCTTAGGCTGTTTAGCGCTCGGCCTCACGACGATCATGGGACCGAAGACGGGCCAGCCGTATATTGCCTCGGAGGCTTAGGAGTGCATGTCGCATGGGCGCTCCAAGGCGGCAGAGTCGTCACTATTTTCGTAATCGACGATTCGCTCCCGCTTTTTTTATAACGTCGTAGTCGGCCACATCCGATTTTTGCTGACGCCGCTGCGCAGATCGAAGAGTTTGTAGCGAACTTAGAATCGTTGAGAGCCGAACCTGTGCAGCCTACGTGGAAGTAGGTCTTTGAATCTAGCTTTGAGAAATCGGTTGACGGGGCCCGTCAAAAAGTTTGGCGACTGCACGCGGCTTAGTTGCTTGCTGCTTGCTACGGCTAGCTGCATTGCGGCGTGTGTAAGGGGACCGGCGATTCGGACTGCGACAAGGGATCTTTAAATTTGGGGCGTGACAGCGCTATGCAACCGGAATAGAGCGATACTCCCGCTGCGAGTAGGCGGGATAAAAAGTCAAATTCTCAACGAGGGGACTTTGCCTCGCTGATAAAGCCACGCTCATGGAGGCAGATCATAGAAGCACGCGAGCGGGTGGAGGCGGGGCAGCGGTGCTGGAAATTTGTGGGAGCCGTGAGGAGTTAGATTAATTTGGTGTGTCAGTTAGATTTCTTGGGAGCATGAACAACCTGAATCACACCAAGCGTCAAAAAATTATCTGGATTGCGTGTGAGGATTGCGAACCCATTTTCGTGCGCTTGGGAAGCGATCCATAAGTCGTTATAACGCGGGCGTGGTTTGCGTCCAGCCTGCCTCATCAGCGTGGCGAGCAACCCGAACGATCGAGCGGTCTGTCGAGCGATTTCGAGGACAGGCATTTGTTCCGCCTGACGAAGCACACTCATGCGTTGTACGCGCTCCACCGCGTCGTTCGGGAGTTGAGCACCGTATGGAAGAAGATCTTCCTCGCGGCAGATGGCGGTCAGTTCGTTACCCTGATGTTTTGCGAAGTCATCAGCGTGTTGTTCGTCACGGCGCTCGGCGGCATGCTCGGAGAAGATCCGGTGAGTCAGCTTTCGGTCTTTCTGCCGATGTGGTT
>LELG01000341.1 GCA_001045575.1 Candidatus Burkholderia pumila | reverse complement strand
TCGCTCAAAGCGCTGCCAGGCAGTGGCATCAGCGCGCTGCCCGATGCAGCCGTGACGATGCAGGATTGCCGTAATCGTACTGGGGGCGGGCACGTTCTGCAGCCCCTGATCCCGCAGGCGACGACTGATCTTATGCCCGCTCCAGCACGGGTGTTCGTTCGCGTCGCATTTGAATGACGCGCTGCTCCATCTCATCGGTTGTACGCTTGGAGGTGCGTTGAGGACGTCGAGAACGCTCGGCCAAGGCTCAAGGCCATCAGCACGGTAGCGTTTGAGCCATTTGTAACCGCTCTGGCGACTGATAGCCAAAGCGCTGACATAACTCACTGAACGGAATCTCTGCTCGCATGGCCAGTTCTACGAAATCGAGGCGAAGTTGCATGGTGTCTTGGGGGGTGCACGGCATGGTCGTGTCCGGGGCATCAAAGTGCCTCAAAGTGTCAACCATGTCCCCGACAGACTGTCAGCGATGTCCCCGGTCGGTCTATACAAAAGTACTAGAAATGTTGACGTGAGCGCCGTTCGATGCGGTGGCTCAGCGGGCTGTTTTATGTGCCTTCGAACCGTCCGGATTGAATGCTGCCGAGCCTGGCGATCAATGATGTCTGACCGTCGCAACGCTCCTCGGAAGCGAACGTCGATTGTAGCAAAATCTCATAATGTGGAAGCCGACTTTCCGCTTGCTCCGATTTCCACATCCAGCGGCACGGCAAGCACTGCTCTATCAATACCCGTCGGGCAATTGTTTGTCGTATGCACGCAAAGCCGTGAAGCTCGGCGAATTCCGCATGCGCGCGCCGGGCGAATTCCCATGTCGCCTGCCGCGTCGATCGAATCATGTCAGCAGGCAGTTCGATCATGCCCAGCGACACGCGAAACGAACGCTCCGCGTAAATATTCGGGTAATAGTGCATGCATATGCGCTTGCGGTCGATCAGGCGCGGATTGCCGAACATCGTAAACAGCGCATAGGACAGCGCGCCGTCTTCGCCACTATGATGTCAGAATATCTCATCGATGGGAAAACCCGCCGAGCGCGAGAAACATGGACCGGCGAATGAAGAGACTGCTCGGCACCGTGTTGCTGGTCGATTGCGAAATCTCTCGTGAAAGCGCGGGTGCCGAACGATCTCTTCCGGAAACCCGCAGTATTCGACGTCCAGCCGCACCGAAGGCTGACGCGGGTTTTGCACGAGAAAGCGGGCTGCGTTAGCCAATGCGCCGGACAAATCATCGTCGGCGTCGATGAACGCGAGGACGCCGTGGCGCGCGTGCATTACGCCGACGTTGCGGGCCTGCGCCGCTTCCGGCTGCATGAGAGGCAACTGTCGAGCGTGCGCTTGAGCGTGCTTTCAGTGTTGAAACAGGGGATTACGACCGAGATGTGCAACATGACCGGAGACCATCGGAGGGGGTGCTGATCGATCAAATTTAGCACGCACCTTGCGCCACGATGCCGGGATTGCGGCGTCAAATCGGTAACATTCCGAGCACGGGCACGAGCAGCACCATCATGACGCCTGCGATCATCATCGTTAGACTGGCGACGACGCCTTCCTCGCTTCCGAGTTCGCGCGCCTTCGGCGCGTGGATTTTGTCGGAGACAGCCAGCGCGAAAGGTGTCGAAACGGAACGCGTTGCGAGGCTTCGTTGCAGTTCCAGCGACAGATGCAGCAGCTTCGCCAGCGCCAGCGAGCCGCCGACCGCAACGAGATGCCAACTGTCACGCCCACGTCTGGAAGCGCGCATACAGCGCTTTCGCCGCGAAATAAAGCGCAATCGTCAGCACGAAGCAGCCGAAGCGGAGCCGCGTCCGAGCTTGTGGCCGTCGCGCCTGCGTCGGCCGTGGCGTCTGCATCCACGTTTTCATGCGAGCCGCCGCGCGCCACCAGCGCCGCAAACAGCGCGAGAGCGGCCGCGCTCGCAACCCACATTCACGCCTTCTTGTTGCTCTTTTCCTTTGTTTCGCCTTCCTCGGCAACCGTTGCCGTGTCCCGTTTGGATGGGGAACGCGGCGGCTTGCTGCGCCACCGGATGATCAAGATGCGACAATACCGCCTTCAGGCGCGACACCACGCCCGCCAGAAACGCGCCGACCGAGCCGAGGCCCAGCGCATGCGCGAACGCGTCCGTCATGTTGGCGCGCACGATGGGCAACTGATGGCCGAGCCGCGTCGGTAACTGGCCGACATTGCCGTTGTGCTGCGTGAAATAGCGCTTGAGGACGCCCAGCACCGTGGCACCGATGACGCCCGACAGCTTGCGCGTGGCGCTCGCCGCCACGCCCGTGTGTTCGACGATGCGCTCCGATAACTGCGTCAGGCTGTCGTGCGACGCCAGCGCGCCGCCGGTCTTTTCGCCCGCTTCAATGAGCGTTTTGAAACCATCGTCCTGAACGACGAAATGCAGCAGTTCGTCCGCGATATGCGCGTTCGTCGACGGGGCTATGATGGCCGCGAACAGGCTGCACGCGCCTTCCAGCAACGAAGCCTTGTTTATCATCGAGCCGATCAGCGCGGGGCGCACAGCCCGACCATGCACTTGACGGCATCCGGCGCGCAACCGATGCGCCCGGCGAGTTACTGCAACACGCTTTCGGTCAAAGCGCCCTGTACTAGTCCATTGACCCAATGAAATTACACTGATCTAAAGGTGCATGGACAAAATGAATCTGACTGAAGCCGAGCGCGAAGAACTGCTGTCGATGCAGCGCCGCCGAACGATGGCCGTTGGCCAGGTGAGGCGAGCGCAGTTGATCCTGCTGCTCGACGAAGGGGCCTCGCGCGGGGCGATCATGAACGAATTGCGATGCGATTCGCGTTTCATTACCACATGGCAAACCCGTTTTGCCGGTGAGCGTCTGGCGGGCCTGTACGGCAGGCACCGGAGTCGTGCGCCGCGCCGGGATTTGGCGCGCCTTGAGGCGCGAGTGCTCGACTACTACACGCTGCGGCGCAAACCGGCCGATGTGATCGGCCCTGTACCTGAACCCACCATTGCCATGCGGCGGGGTTTTGCGTGGACGAGAAAACGGCCATTCAGGCGCTTGATCGCAAATACCGGATGTTGCCGCTCTGTCTGGCCCGG
>LELG01000340.1 GCA_001045575.1 Candidatus Burkholderia pumila | reverse complement strand
CCAACGCACTCAAGAAGACCGTGACTGACTTGCCTGCTGAGTTGTGGCGATCATTGACTTGGGATCGTGGCAAGGAGCTATCCGATCATGCCCGCTTCACTGTTGAGTCCGGCGTGAAGGTATTCTTCGCCGACCCGCAAAGTCCGTGGCAGCGTGGCACGAATGAAAAACACCAATGGCCTTCTACAACAATACTGTCCAAAAGGTACAGACCTGTCCCGGTGGAGCGTTCGGGAAATCCAAGCCGTTGCTAATACGTTAAAAACCTTGGACGAGTACCTAAAATCTGTTCAACAATCCGGTGTTGCGACGACCGGTTGAATCCGCCAACCATCCACTCCGGCCGTTGTTGCACCGGTATTTCTGTCAGTGTCGCAGAATTCTGCGACCAGCAGTCCCCATTACAGGACCACATCGGGTAATACGGAGGCTTCGTCGCCAGGCAGGTCTTGCGGACCTGTTTAGGCGATCCCGTATTTACGCTTAGATAAAGTTGCGACGTAGTTAGGTCGTCCGTTTGTTCCGTATTCTCCTGACAGGAGATGTGCTTATGGGACTGGTTTGTGTTGGAGGAAAAACATTCAACACAACCCACCACGAGTCCAGTGTTTCAGTTATCTTTCGCTGGCGTCGGAAACAGAGACCACAGGAACTAGATTTCAAGCAATTCAGCTTTGACCATACACGTCTTATTCTGACCAGCTCCCTCAGATAACTTTCGGGTAAAAGGCCTTTTCCTAACATGCTGCACCCCTCCATTTCGGGATTCAGCCCAGAGGGCAGGGATAAGTCCGGGTGAGTACAGGCATACCAGTAGCCCAGGAGCTCGTGCTGCACTCCTTCTAAGTGCCGATACGGCGCACTTTGCCCGTTTCCGTTCCCGCCGACGATCACGAAATTACGCTGCGGATTGGTAATTTCGATGCCCTTCGCCGTGAACTCGTTCAGGATCCGCCGGTTGAACTCGCGCTGCACCGGCCAGCGCGTGCTGTCGCGGCACTGAATCTGGCCGGCGAGCGTGACGGTCGAGCCATCGACGGCATCGACGTCCCAGAAACTGAAGTCGGAGAGGATGCCATCGCGGAACGCCGCATCTTCGCGCAAGGCCGTGCCAATTTCCTTCAGCGTCGAAATGGCGAGATCGACGTCCTGCCCCCAGCGCGATCGACACGCGCACCCGTCGCGTTGCCGATGCCGCGATTCGTGTTGTTCACCGTCGACACGGAACTGAACGGCATCCGTATAAAGGCGAGCCATCGCCGCCGCGCAAACGGACCGTGTGGATCGACAGATATTTGACCGTGTCCGACACGCTCGCCACCGTCACCCAGTCGCCCAACTGGCCTCGCGTTTTCCATCAGCAGGAAAATGCCGGTGATGAAATCCTGCACGAGCTTTTGCGAGCCGAAACCGAGCGCCACGCCGAAGATGCTCGCGCTCGCCAGCAGCGGCGCGGTGTTCACGCCCAGCTCAGACAAGCCCGTCAGCACCACAACCATCCCAATGACGATGCAATGTGCAAAATTTCACAATACTGGCGGACGCGAAATGAAATAACGGGGCGCGTCGTCGCATGGCCAACGATGACCGTGCTTTGCATAGCATTTGCTGCTCCCGCCCTCGTTCGGGCGGCGCAGATATAAGATGACGGCGGTCGACCGGGCGGAATCCGGCGCGGCCGCGAATGCATCCATGCCCGGAGATGGGCCTCACGCAGGTGCCCGCCACGTCGGTGACGCCGCGTACGCGCTACGTGAAGCCGCCGGCACATTTACCCTAAGCTTTATTACGCGCGATATCCGGCTCGAAGAGCACCCAGCGCACTTGCGGAAACGCACGCTGCAAATCGTCTTCGATGATATTGATGGCGTCGATCATCTCGCGTCCGCTAGCATATTCGATCATCTCCGCCTGTACAGCGACGATCACATGCTTGCCCCATTGCACGGTAATCAGGCTGATGATGCGCGTGATCTCGCTGCGACCGCACAAGTGTGCATCGATGGCCTTGCGCACTTCCGGGCTCGCCGATTCACCCACGATCATCGACTTTACTTCGCGCGCCACGAGATACGCGATGATCATCAGCAAGATGCCGACGCCGATGGAACCCGCCGCGTCGAATGCGGGATTACCGGTGAGCATGGTCGCAAGCACGGCGACGAACGCAGTCGCAAGGCCGAGCAGCGCGGCAAGGTCTTCGCCCGTGACGACCAGCAACTCCGATTCACGCGTCTCGCGGAACCATAGCCACATGGACTTATTGCCCGATATCTTCTTGATCTTGCGCACCACGCCCGTCAGCGAAAACGCTTCGAGCATTACCGAAATGCCGAGAATCACGAGCGCCACGAGCGGATTCGACAAGGGCTCGTGATGCACGATCCGATGCGCGCCCTCATACACTGAAAACGCGCCGCCGACGAAGAACAGCAGCAGCGCGACGATCAGCGCATAGAAGTAAATCTCGCGCCCCGAGCCCAGCGGATGCAGCGCATTGGCAGGTGCTTGCGCGCGCTTCAGGCCGAACAGCAGCAGGAGCTGATTGCCGCAATCGGCGGTCGAGTGGATGGCTTCGGCGAACATCGAGCCGGAACCGGTGTACGCGGCGGCGGCGAACTTGCAGACGGCAATGCCGAAGTTCGCGGCGAGCGCGTAGAAGATCGCTTTCGGAGATTCTTCTTTCATGCGTTTTTTATGTGCAGTCAAATGATTTCGACGCGCCCCACGCCATCCACTTCCACTATTTCGCCGAGATGACGGCGGCGTCAGTGAAGCCATCGGCGCGGAAGATCGAGAACACATCATCGACGGAATCGGGTGCGCACGAGACCAGCAGGCCGCCCGAGGTTTGCGGGTCAGTGAGCAAGGCGCGGGCCTCGTCTCCCGCCACGTTCAGCGTGATGTGCTTGCCATATGCCGTCCAGTTGCGGCCCGATGCGCCCGTGTAGATGCCTTCGCGCACGAAGCCCACCACTTGCGTGGGTGCAAGTCCCGCCATAAGCTGATCACAGCGAATGAAGCGAAGCGCAACTGCGAAAGGGCGACTGATTGTGGGGAGGAAGCGTGAAGCGAAACTGCGAGCCGATGGACAAGGCTAACCGGATAAAAGGCGTTGCCGAACAGGGCGAG
>LELG01000034.1 GCA_001045575.1 Candidatus Burkholderia pumila | reverse complement strand
GGCTCCCTTGGCCTTCCATCGTTGCGTCGATAGCCGGGCAACCGATCACCAATCCGAATCGCCGTGTACGGACCCTTATGCGCGGTTGTGTGGGAGGGGCGGGCCATGAGGCCCGCCCCCTATACCGCGATCCACGCAAAAAACGCGACGAGGAAAGCGTGTGAAATGCAATTGCGAATCCGTCGCATACGCATCTCATAAAAGGTACAGACGAAACGAGACCGCCGTCCATCGATTTCGATGGACGGCGGTTTTCTGCATCCGCTGCGCTTTCGGTTCAGCGAAAACGCACCGAACTCATCAGTGCTTGCGGTGTGGGCAGTTTTCCTTCGTGCATGCGCCGTACAGCGCGAGCACATGCTCGTGGAGCTTGAAGCCGCGTTCCTTCGCAATGGATTGCTGACGGCGTTCGATCTCGGCATCGAAAAATTCTTCGACACGTCCGCAGTCGATGCACACGAGATGGTCGTGGTGCGACCCTTCGTTGAGCTCGAAGACGGCCTTGCCCGATTCGAAATTGCTCCGCGACAGCAGGCCGGCTTGCTCGAACTGCATAAGCACGCGATAGACCGTGGCGAGACCGATATCCAGCTCTTCGTTGAGCAGATTGCGATACACGTCTTCAGCGGTCAGATGGCGGATCGGACTGTGTTGGAAAATTTCGAGAATCTTGAGGCGGGGCAGGGTCGCCTTCAGGCCGATATTTTTGAGATCGGCGAGATTGGTCATGGCTAGTAGGCATCCCTAGAGTATAATCGTACAATCCAAAATTCTCATAGTAATGCGTTTTGCGGAATTCGAACATTTCACGAGAATTCCGATTGCGAAGCGCGGCCTTGGAGCGCCGCGCGCGAAACCCGAAATGTTTTCAAAATCTTTATCGAATCGCAGGGAGAGCAGTCGCATGCGGGGAACCATGATCGTAGCAATCTTGGCCGCATTGCTCGCCGGTTGCTCGACGTATGACAGCGTCACGCAGAAGATCGCGCAAAGCATCACACCGTATCGGATCACGGTCGTGCAAGGCAATTTCGTGTCTCAGGAAGCAGCTAATCAGATACAGGTCGGCATGTCGCGCGACCAGGTCAAGCAACTGCTCGGCACGCCTTTGCTCATGGATATGTTCCATGCGGATCGCTGGGACTACATGTTCTATTTCAAGCGTGGCAGCACGTCGGTCGTGCAGCAGCGTGACTTCATCGTGAACTTTGCGAGCGATCGCGTAACGATCTGGTCGGGCGGTGAAAATCTGCCGTCGAACCTCGAACTGCTCGCGGAAATCGACGGCGACAAGGGCATCAAGGTCGCCAAGGCCGCGCCGGCGGCGGTTGCGACAGCATCTTCCGCTTCGGCTACGCCGGCGGTGAAGGCGCCGAGCGGCGAACCGTCCACGCAGCCGAACGCATCCGCAGCCTTTGCGGACGATGCCAACGTGGAAGCCGCGAATCGCGCGATGGCGCAAGTGGACATGCCAACGGGACGCCAGCGCTCCTCGGCCTACACCGCGCCGACCAGGGCGGGCAGCGCCCCGGGCTCGGGCAACAACTCGCAGGTCCAGCTTCAGCGCAAACCGCAGACCATCAACATTCCTGACAGCAGCGCAGTCGGGCGGGCGGGCACGTTGCCCGCGCCAGCCAACGCCAGCGGTCAGACGCAGTTCACGATGCCACAATAAAGTCGGTCATCTTACGAAGCGCGCCACATGACGACGCGCTTCAGTCATTTCAGGCGCGTTTTCCAGCAGTTCAACACGAGACAGCCATGAAGATCGCCATTGCCGGTGCATCGGGCCGCATGGGCCGGATGCTGATCGAAACCGTTCTCAACGAATCCGACGCGCAGCTCGTCGGCGCGCTCGACCGCGCGGGCACGCCGCAACTCGGGCAGGACGCGGGCGCGTTCCTCGGCAAAACCACCGGCGTCACGCTGACCGACGACATCGAACGCGTGTTAGCCGACGCCGACTATCTGATCGATTTCACGCGCCCGGAAGGCACGCTCGTGCATCTGGAAGCGGCGCTGCGTCATAATAACGTGAAGATGATCATCGGCACGACGGGTTTCGGCGACGAACAGAAGGCGCAGCTGAAGCAGGCGGGCGAGAAGACCGGCGTGGTGTTCGCGCCGAACATGAGCGTTGGCGTGAACGTCACGCTCAAGCTGCTCGAATTTGCGGCCAAGCAGCTCGCGCAGGGCTACGACATCGAAATCATCGAGGCGCATCATCGGCATAAGGTCGATGCGCCGTCGGGCACCGCGCTCGCCATGGGCGAAGTCATCGCCAATTCGCTCGGCCGCGATCTCAAGGACTGCGCCATCTACGCGCGCGAAGACGTGACTGGCGAACGCGATCCGTCGACTATCGGCTTTTCGGCCATTCGCGGCGGCGATATCGTCGGCGATCATACGGTACTGTTCGCGGGCATCGGCGAGCGCATCGAGATCACGCACAAGTCGGCGAGCCGTTTGTCGTACGCGCAAGGCGCGCTGCGTGCCTCGCGCTTCCTGGCCGGCCGCGAAAAAGGCTTCTTCGACATGCAGGACGTGCTCGGTTTGCGCTGATCTTCAAGACGCGATAGCGACGACAGGCGTTCTTCACTACCTCGAATCTGGCGACGCCGTCACGCCCGCCGTCGCGGGGGGTGCTGGCCATGTCGCTGGCAAGCTGGTGTTTTCTGCTCGTGAAGGCATGGGTGCTGACCCGCACAAAGTGGCAAGGCGCGCGCGCCTTGCAGCGGTTCTGGCAGGCGGCGACGCTGAAAGACGGCATCGGCACGTTGAAGAGCGCGGATCGGGAACGCGTGTTTCTGCCGCTAGCCGAAGCCGCGTGGCGTGCGTCGGAGGCGGAAGTGCCGGGCGCGCTGCTGGCACGCGTCGAACGTGATGAGCGGGTGTTGCGCGAGCTGCGGCTGCGTCAGGCCATGCTGAACTCGCTAGCAGCGGCTGGAGTTCGGGCAGGTTTTGCTGGCGTCGGTCGGCAGCACGGCGCCGTTCGTCGGCTTGCTCGGCACGGTCTGGGCATTTATCACGCGCTGTCAAGCATCGCGGCGAGCGGACTGGCGATGATCGAAAACGTCACCGGCCCGGTCGGCGAGGCGCTCGTCATGACCGCGTTCGGGCTGGTCGTCGCCATTCCCGCTGTGCTCGCGTACAACATCCTCGGCCGTTACGGCCGGCAGATTTCCGAGGAGCTCGACGGCTTCGCGCACGATCTGCACGCGTTCGTGTGCGGTAAGCGCAAATAAGGAGCGCGGATCATGGCTTTCAGTGGACTCGAAAAGAAGCCCAACGGCTCGCCGATGGCCGAGATCAACATGACGCCGCTCATCGACGTCATGCTGGTGTTGCTGGTCATCTTCATCATCACCGCGCCGCTTTTCACGCACGCCATCCGGCTCGATCTGCTGAAAGTCGCGTCGCAGCCCGTGCGCGCGACCCCGCAGATCATCACGCTGTCTATCGACGATTCCGGAAACTGTTCTGGAACGACTCGCCCGTCACGTTCGAGCAGATGCTCCGCGTGCTTTGCCGATGCCGGAATTGCATCTGCGCGTGTCGAGCGCGACGCGCGTTATGACGTCATCGCAAAGGTGATGGGCGCGGCGCAGCAGGCGGGTCTTTCGCAGATTGGTTTCATGACGCGCAGCCGGCCCGTTGAGGCACGCAAAGGGCAATCCGTCCATTTTGCTTAAAGTCGTTCGGCCGAATTGCCGCCGCCGCGCCCGGCCCGCACATTACGTCCGGATAGCCCGGATTTGCATGCCGATGCATGTAGAACAGGACGGTATAATCGCCCTTTCTCCGTTCGACACGCCGCGCCGACAAGCGCATTGCATTTGGCCACGGCGCGCACGGACCCACGCTCGAACCGCAGCAAATCCGTTACAGCATTTGCTCCCAACCACACCATGCACGATAAATACATACCCGCCGACGTCGAATCCGCCGTGCAGAACAACTGGCGTGCGAACGACGTCTACCGGACGACCGAGACGTCGGCCAAGCCCAAGTTCTACTGCGTTTCGATGCTGCCGTATCCGTCGGGCAAGTTGCACATGGGGCACGTGCGCAACTACACCATCAACGACGTGACGTACCGTTATCTGCGCATGAACGGCCACAACACGCTCATGCCGATGGGCTGGGACGCGTTCGGCATGCCCGCCGAAAACGCGGCGATGGCGAACAACGTGCCTCCGGCGAAGTGGACGTACGACAATATCGCGTACATGAAGAAGCAGATGCAGTCGATGGGCCTCGCCATCGACTGGTCGCGCGAAGTCGCCACGTGCTCGCTAGACTACTACAAGTGGAACCAGTGGCTGTTCCTCAAGATGCTGGAAAAGGGCATTGCGTACAAGAAGACGGGCACGGTGAACTGGGACCCGATCGATCAGACCGTGCTGGCCAACGAACAGGTCATCGACGGGCGCGGCTGGCGCTCGGGCGCGCTGGTGGAAAAGCGCGAAATCCCGATGTACTACCTGCGCATCACCGATTACGCGGATCAACTGCTCGACGACCTCGAAGGCCTCGGCTGGCCCGAGCGCGTCAAGATCATGCAGCAGAACTGGATCGGCAAGAGCTTCGGCGTGAACTTCGGTTTTCCGTATGAGATCGACAGCGAGCAGAAGCTGTTGCGCGTGTTCACCACGCGCGCCGACACCATCATGGGTGTTACCTTCGTGGCAGTCGCGGCGGAGCATTCGCTGGCCACGTGTCTCGCGCGGGATAACGCGGACTTGCAGGCGTTCATCGACGAATGCAAGCGCGGTGGCGTTGCGGAAGCGGATGTCGCCACGATGGAAAAGAAGGGCGTGCCGACGGGCTTCTTCGTCACGCATCCGCTGACGGGCACGCAGGTCGAAGTGTGGATTGGCAATTACGTGCTGATGTCGTATGGCAAAGGCGCGGTCATGGGCGTGCCTTCGCACGACGAGCGCGACTTTGCCTTTGCGAAGAAGTACAACCTGCCGATCAATCAGGTCATCGAGGTCGTTGGCAAGACGTATTCGACTAACGCGTGGGAAGAGTGGTACGGCGACAAGACTGCCGGCAAGCTCATCAACAGCGGCAAGTACGACGGCCTGACCACGGAAGAAGCAATCAACGCGATCGCCGCCGACCTGAAGGCGAAAGACCTTGGCGACAAGCAAATCACTTGGCGTCTGCGCGACTGGGGCATTTCGCGCCAGCGCTACTGGGGCACGCCGATTCCGATCATCCATTGCCCTACCTGCGGCAATGTTCCGGTGCCGGAAAAGGATCTGCCGGTCGTGCTGCCGGAAGACCTCGTGCCGGACGGTTCGGGCAATCCGCTTGCAAAGTCCGAAGCGTTTCTGAACTGCAAGTGCCCGAAGTGCGGCGGCGACGCCAAACGAGAAACCGACACGATGGACACCTTCGTCGATTCGACGTGGTACTTCTCGTGCTACAGCGCGCCGGACGCCACCACGATGGTCGACGAGCGCACCGATTACTGGATGCCGATGGACCAGTACATCGGCGGTATCGAGCATGCCATTCTGCATTTGCTGTATTCGCGCTTCTGGACGAAGGTCATGCGCGACATGGGCCTCATCAAGTTCGGCGAACCGGCTAAGAACCTGCTCACGCAGGGCATGGTGCTGAACGAGACCTTCTACCGTGAAGACGCGAGCGGCAAGAAGACCTGGTACAACTCGCTCGACGTGACCGTGACGCACGATGACAAGGGCCGTCCGTCCGGCGCGACGCTCATTGCCGACGGCCAGCCGGTCGTGCTTGGCGGCGTCGAAAAGATGTCGAAGTCGAAGAACAACGGCGTTGATCCGCAGACTCTGATCGACCAATACGGCGCGGATACCGCGCGTCTGTTCGTGATGTTTGCCGCGCCGCCCGAGCAGTCGCTCGAATGGTCTGGTGCGAGCGTGGAAGGCGCAAGCCGGTTCCTGCGCCGCGTGTGGCATTTCGCGCACAACAACGCGGACGCGCTGCGTCTGCACGGCAAGCTCGATGCATCGAAACTGAACGACAGTGACAAAGCACTGCGCCGTGAAATTTACACCGTGCTCAAGCAGGCCAATTTTGACTACGGCTGCCTGCAGTACAACACGGTCGTGTCCGCCGCAATGAAGATGCTCAACGCGCTCGAAGGCGCGAAGTCATCGGGCGATGGCGTGCTCAACGAAACCTTCGGCGTGTTCCTGCGCGCGTTGTATCCGGTCGTGCCGCACATCACGTTCCAGTTATGGTCGGAACTTGGCTATGAGAAGGAATTCGGCCCGCTGCTCGACGCTCCGTGGCCAAAGGTCGATGAAGCCGCGCTGGAACAGTCGGAGATCGAACTCGTGCTGCAGGTGAACGGCAAGGTGCGCGGCGCACTGACGGTGGCGAAGGATGCATCGCGCGAAGCAATCGAAAAGGCCGCGGTCGCGCACGAAATGTTCGAGAAGTTTGCGGAAGGCCGCGCGCCGAAGAAGATCGTCGTCGTGCCGGGGCGTCTCGTCAACGTAGTCGTCTGATGCGCACAGCCGAGGAAGGGAGTCGATGTGAATCGTGAAGACGGCATGAGCAGGCGTTCGTTTCTGGTGCTGTTGGGCGGAGCCGCGGCGCTGTCCGCGTGCGGCTTCCAGCTGCGCGGACAGCAGGACTACGCGTTCAAGCGCCTTGCCATCACCGGCGGCGTGCCGCAGATGGTCGCGCGGCTGGAGCGTATGGTTCAGGGCGGCAGCGACACGGTGATCGTCAAGACCAACGAAAATCCGGACGCCACGCTCAATCTGACCGAGGGTTCCGGCATGCGACCGCTCAGCCTGAACGCTCAGGGCGTGGTGCAGGAATATGAGCTGGTGTACAGCGTCTCGTATTCGCTGCTCGGCGAGGACGGCACGCTGCTGATTCCGCCGAGCAGCATTCTGCTGAATCGCTCGATGACATACAGCGATCAGTACACGCTTGCGAAGTCGCAGGAATCCGTGCTACTCTACAACGATATGCGCAACGACGCCGTCGATCAACTGACGCGCCGCCTCGCGGCCGTGCGTTCGCTGCATCCGGGGCCGGGGGAGCAGACGCCGGACGTGGCGCCGCGCGCACCGCTGCCGGTGCCGCCGCTCTGATCCGCGGGCGTCCCGACGTCATCATGCAGCTGAAGCTCGACGCGCTCGAAGCGCATCTCGCGAAAAGCCTGAAAGGGCTGTACGTCGTCTATGGCGACGAGCCGCTGCTCGCGCAGGAGGCGTGCGACTGCATCCGTGCGGCGGCGCGGGTGGGCGGCTTCACGGACCGCAACGTCTTCACCGTCGAACGCGGTTTCGACTGGAGCGCACTGATCGGCGCAAGTCAGTCGATGTCGCTATTCGGCGACCGCCAACTGATCGAATTGCGCATTCCCACGGGCAAGCCCGGCAAGGAAGGCGGCGAAGCTCTGAAAACGCTCGCCGCCACGGACAATCCCGACATTTGCATGCTCGTCACGCTGCCGCGCCTGGATTCGGTGATGCAGAAGTCCGCGTGGTTCACGGCGATGACCGGTTCGGGCGTCGCGCTGAAGATTGAGCCGGTCGAGCGTGCGCAATTGCCGATGTGGGTCGGCCAGCGGCTTGCGCAGCAAGGCCAGCGCGTCGCACCGGGCGAAGACGGACGGCGCGCGTTGCAGTTCATCGCGGAGCGGGTCGAAGGGAATTTGCTGGCGGCGCATCAGGAAATTCAGACGCTCGGGCTGCTGTATCCGCAAGGCGTGTTGTCGTTCGAGCAGATTCACGACGCCGTGCTGAACGTCGCACGCTACGACGTGTTCAAGCTCAACGAAGTCATGTTGACCGGCGATGTCGGCCGCCTCGCACGCATGCTTGACGGCCTCAAGGGCGAAGGCGAAGCCGCCGTGCTCGTGTTGTGGGCGCTGGTCGAGGAAGTGCGCACGCTGTTGCGGATCAAGCGCGGAGTGACATCGGGCAAACCATTGGCTACGCTTCTGCGCGAAAACCGCGTGTGGGGCCCGCGCGAACGGCTGATTGGCCCGGCGCTCTCGCGTGTGACGGATGACGCGCTGGAAAAGTCGCTGTCGCTAGCGGCCAAACTGGATCGGCAAATGAAAGGCTTGTCGGGAAGTTCGGGCAAGCGCGGCAGCGAGCTGCCACCCGATCCGTGGGCCGGCATGTTCGAACTGACGATGGCCGTCGCGCACGGCGGCAAGCTAGTGCAGGCGTCCGGCACGCCATGCCCGCGTCGCTAGGACGTTTCTTTCACACGCTGTTGCAATCCATGCAACGGCTTAGAATGATCTTTTCGACGCTCGCAGCGCCGACGCAATGAGGCTAACGATGAACATCGATCAATACATGACCGACCGCGGCCGCCGCGCACGTACGGCGTCGCGCGCCATGGCGCTTGCCTCGACGGCGGCGAAGAATGCGGCGCTGTTCGCGGTGGCGAACGCCATCGAACGCGAGCGGGACGCGCTCAAGCAGGCGAACGCGCGTGATCTGGACCGCGCGCGTGGCAAAGGCCACGACGCGGCGTTCATCGACCGCCTGACGCTGTCCGACAAGGCTATCGGCACGATGGTCGAAGGCTTGCGGCAAGTCGCGTCCCTGGCGGATCCGATTGGCGAGATCAGCGGTTTGAAGTTTCGTCCGAGCGGCATTCAGGTCGGGCAGATGCGCGTGCCGCTTGGTGTCATCGGTATCATTTATGAGTCGCGGCCGAACGTGACGATCGACGCTGCCGCGCTCTGTCTCAAGTCGGGCAACGCGACCATTCTGCGCGGCGGTTCCGAGGCGCTCGAATGCAACACGGCGCTGGCGAAACTGATCGGCATCGGGCTGGAAGCAGCAAGGCTGCCGCAGGACGCGGTGCAATTGGTGGAAACGGCAGATCGCGCGGCGGTCGGCAAACTCATCGCCATGACCGAATTCGTCGATGTGATCGTGCCGCGCGGCGGCAAGAACCTGATTGCGCGCCTGATGGAAGAGTCGCGCGTGCCGATGATCAAACACCTCGACGGCATTTGCCACGTCTATGTCGACGATCGCGCGGACCTCGCAAAAGCCGCCACCGTGTGCGTCAATGCGAAGACGCATCGCTACGGCACGTGCAACACGATGGAAACGCTGCTCGTCGCGCGGGGTATCGCTCAAGAAGCTTTGCCGCAGCTTGCCCGCGCTTATCAGGCGAAGAACGTCGAACTGCGCGTCGATGCCGAGTCGCGCGCCGTGCTGGAAGCGGCGAACATCGGCTCGCTGGTGGACGCGACCGAGGAAGACTGGAGCACCGAATACCTCGCGCCGATTATCTCGATCAGGATCGTCGCTGACCTCGACGCCACCATCGAGCACATCAACGCATACGGCTCGCATCACACGGACGCGATCATCACCGAAGATCACGACCGCGCCATGCGCTTTCTGCGCGAAGTCGATTCAGCGAGCGTCATGGTCAACGCATCGACGCGCTTCACGGACGGCTTCGAATTCGGATTGGGTGCGGAAATCGGCATTTCGAACGACAAGCTGCACGCGCGCGGACCGGTCGGGCTGGAAGGGTTGACGTCGCTGAAATACGTGGTTTTGGGACGCGGCGAAGTTCGTCAATAAAAAGAAAACCGATGCTCTGGATCAAATCCCTGCATATCGTGCTGGTCGCCTCGTGGTTCGCGGGGCTTTTCTATTTGCCGCGCATCTTCGTCAATCTGGCGATGGAAACCGATCCCGCCGCCACCGCGCGTCTTCTGTTGATGGCGCGCAAGCTGTTTCGCTTCATGACGTTTATTGCGGTGCCTGCGCTGGCGTGCGGATTGTGGCTGTGGCTCGTCGTTGGTATCGGTGCGGGGCAGAGCTGGCTCCACGCGAAGCTGACAATCGTCGTATTGCTGCTTGTTTATCAAGCATATTGCGGCGTGCTTTTACGCACCTTCAAACGCGGCCAGAACAAGCGAACGCACAAGTGGTATCGCATGTATAATGAGTTGCCCGTGTTGGGGTTGCTAGGCGCGACGCTGCTCGTCGTCATCAAGCCGTTCTGATGCGCATCGAGCGCCTCAGGCATCCACGCGGCGGCTCTCTAACACGCCCTTCGCTTCCGCAAGCTTCTCCGCCAGCGCTGGCACGCGGGCCAGCGCTAACCCCACCGCCAGAATATCGCCGATCGCAAGATGCGACACGCGCGAGGTCATCGGCGAAAAAATGTCCGTATCTTCATCGACGTTCGCGTAAAGGCCGACCGTGGCCCGTCGCACGAGCGGCGAGCTGCCGTGCGTGATTGCGATCACCTTCGCGCCGTCATTTAGCGCGAACTTGCACCCGTCCAGAATGTCTCGCGTGCGCCCGGTATTCGAAATGGCGATGACGACATCGCCCACGCCCAGCAACGCGGCGGACGTCGTGTAGGTGTGCGGGTCCGAATACGCGACCGACGGCACGCCGAACTTGAAGAATTTATGCTGCATATCGAGCGCGACGATACCCGAACCGCCCGCGCCATAGAACTCGATGCGCCGCGCCGCGCTCAGAATATCGATCGCCGCCGCCACGCTGTCCGACGACAAACTGTTGCGCACCGCGATCAGCGCGCCAATGGTCCGGTCGAGCACCTTCGCGGTAACGCCGGCGGCGGGTTCGTCGCTGCGTATCGCTGCGTACATCACGATAAACGGTGGGAACATCCGCTGCTATGTTTTGCGCGAGGCGAATCTTGAATTCGCGGAAGCCCGAAAAGCCGAGCGCCTGGCAAAAGCGGGCGATCGTCGGCTGGCTGACGCCCGCGCGCGTTGCGAAGTCGGTCATCGAAATGTCGAGAACCTCGCGCGATGCTTCGAGCACGTAATCGGCCAGCTTGCGCTCGGAGGGGCGCAACTGTTCGCGCATCGCCTCGACTTGGGACAGCAACATCGGGAATCTCGCCTATGCTGGAAATGCTTGGGACTATAGCCGATGTATGAACGCGTACAAATATTACATTTATCGTCAAGATCAGGACTATCCATGAGAAGAAGAGCGACAGCTGTCAATGCTCGAAAGAAAGTAATCTCTTAACAGAGGCCGCTCAAAACACGTTGTCGTAATGTATTTTTTCTACTAATATTCGCGTTACGGTGATCAAAACACGACAACGACACACCTCGCCGTCTTCGGTCTTCGCATTGTCCAACCCCATACTTCGACGGCAGAGGCGCCGGGAGTGAGACGAAGGAGCTTCGATGGTTTCCCCGCATCCGCAGCTCAAAAAAGTCACCGACCGCGTAATCGAACGCAGTCAGCCGACGCGTGCGGCCTATCTCGCCCGCATCGACGCGGCGCACGGCAAGTTTCCGGCGCGCGGCGCGCTGTCCTGCGCGAATCTGGCGCATGGTTTCGCCGGGCTGGAAGCCCAGGAAAAAATTGCGATCAAGGCGGTGCGCGAGCCGAACATCGGCATTGTTTCGTCTTATAATGAGATGCTGTCCGCGCACGCGCCGTACAAGAGTTTTCCGGACATCATCAAGAACGCGGCGCGCGAGCATGGCGGCATCGCGCAATTCGCGGGCGGCGTGCCGGCCATGTGCGACGGCATCACGCAGGGCAATGCGGGCATGGAGTTGTCGCTCTTCTCGCGCGAAGTCATCGCCATGAGCACGGCGGTCGCGCTCACCCACAATATGTTCGATGCGGCGCTGTGCCTGGGCGTGTGCGACAAGATCGTGCCGGGGCTGGCGATCGGCGCGCTGCAATTCGGCCATCTGCCGACCATTTTCGTGCCCGCCGGCCCCATGACGTCCGGCCTCACGAACGACGAAAAAGCCAAGGTTCGCCAGGAGTTCGCAACCGGCAAATGCGATCGCGGCGGGCTGCTCGAAGCGGAAGCGGCGGCGTATCACGGTCACGGCACGTGCACGTTCTACGGTACGGCCAACAGCAATCAGATGCTGATGGAAGTCATGGGCCTGCATCTGCCGAGCGCGGCCTTCGTGAATCCACACACCGAATTGCGCGATGCGCTCACCGCCGAAGCCGCGCGCCGCGTGCTGGACATTACGCTGGAACGCGGCAACTACACGCCGATCGGCCATGTGGTCGATGAGAAAGCGGTCGTCAACGGCATCGTCGCGCTGCTGGCGACGGGCGGCTCGACCAATCACACGCTGCATCTCGTGGCGATTGCGCGGGCGGCGGGCATCTTCATCGACTGGAACGATTTTGATGAGATGTCGCAAGTCGTGCCGCTGCTCGCCAAGATCTACCCGAACGGCAAGGCCGATGTGAACCACTTCCACGCGGCGGGCGGCGTCGCGTTTCTCGTGCGCAATCTGCTCGAAAGCGGCTTGCTGCATGAAGACGTGCAGACCGTCGTCGGTCACGGATTGTCGCGTTATACGAAAGAGCCGAAGCTCATCGACAGCAAAGTGCAATGGGTCGATGGCACGGCGGAAAGTCACGATACGAAGGTGCTGCGCGGCATCAACGAGCCGTTCCAGCCGGACGGTGGCCTGCGGCTGATGCAAGGCAGGCCCGGGCGCGGCGTCATCAAGATTTCGGCGGTGGCGCCGGAGCATCGCGTGGTGAAGGCGCCTGCGATCGTGTTCAACTCGCAGGAAGAAGTGCAGGAAGCGTTCGACAATGGCGAACTCAAACGCGATTTCGTGGCTGTCGTGCGCTTTCAAGGCGCGCGGGCGAACGGGATGCCGGAGCTGCATCGGTTGACGCCGCTTCTGGGCGTGTTGCAGGATCAGGGCTTTCACGTCGCGCTGGTCACGGACGGGCGAATGTCGGGCGCGTCGGGCAAGGTGCCGGCGGTGATTCACGTATCGCCTGAAGCGCTGCTGCAAGGTCCGCTCGGTAAAGTGCGTACGGGCGATTTGCTAGTGATCGATGCACTCACCGGCGTGCTCGATATCGACATCGATGAGCGCGAGTGGGCGCAGCGTCATGTCGAAGCTCCGCTGAATCAGGCAGAGAACGAAGTCGGTTTCGGGCGCGAACTGTTTGGCGTGTTCCGCAGCGCCGCGTTGCCGGCGGAAGAGGGTGCGTCGGTGTTTGGGTGCTGATCGGTACTTCAGGCTCATCGCCCGACGGACGGGCGGGACAGCGCGCAACCGTCGCAGGAACGTCATGCACTGCGGGATAACGCGCGGGCCGCGACATCGGCGCCGAACAAGGCGCATGCGACGCATCACTGAGCACTAAGAACAGGAGTCGGTACACATGAAGACAGTAAGCGAAATCGTGCGTTTGGGACCGGTGATTCCGGTGCTGGCTTTCGAAACGATCGAGCAGGGCGAGCACGTGTCGCGCGCGCTGCTCGCGGGCGGCATGAAGGTGCTGGAGATCACGCTGCGCACGCCGGCGGGCATTGGCGCGATCGAGCGTGCGAGCCAGATGGCGGACGATATCGTCGTCGGCGTGGGCACGATCACGAAGCCCGAACACTGCGAACAGGCGAAGAAGGCGGGCGCGCAATTCGGCGTGTCGCCAGGTCTGGCGAAAGAGATGCACAAGGCCGCGCAGGACGCGGGCTTGCCGTTGCTGCCGGGTGTGATGACGCCGAGCGACATAATCACGGCGATGGAACTGGGCTATGAAATTGTCAAGTTCTTCCCGGCACAGCAAGCAGGCGGTATTCCGATGCTGCAGGCGTTTTACGGCCCGTTCTCGAATCTGAAATTCTGTCCGACGGGGGGGATCACGGCGGAGACGGCATCGAACTTCCTGGCGCAGCCGAATGTGGTGTGTGTCGGCGGTTCGTGGCTGACGCCAAAGGCCGCGCTTGCTGCGCAGAATTGGGAAGAGGTGACGCGGCTGGCGCGAGCGGCGAATGAATTGGCGCCGCATCAGTAACGACCAGGACTTCTACTTCGACGCGCGTACGACCACGAGAGTGGCGTGCGCGTTTTCTTTCAGGCGTTGATATCTTTCGGCATCCGCATCGATTCTTCCTGTCTGCATTTCAAACGGTAACGAATAACTCTTAAATATAAATCCACGTCGACTCATTCTTGGAATAGCGGATTAATCTGTTTCAGCCAGAGATTTCTCATTAAGTCTGCAATTTTTTGAAGTTTTAAATCTTATTCTATATATTCGACCCAAGGGTTTCCCAAGTTGCGTCTGCCAGATCACCGAACATCTCCCCTCGCTTTGTCTGCCGCGCGATGTCCGCGCTGGCCCGAATTATCAGGCCAGAGCCGCAGTTCCGGCGAAGCCATCATCCCGCAAGGCTAATACTGAGTTTCTAGGATTTATCCGATGACTATTCGAGTCGGAATATCGGTCGTTACCCATCAAGGACAAAATATCTGGCAGAACGGACTCGGCCAGAATGTGATTTTCTTTGCAGAAGCATTGCAACGAATGCCTTTTGTCTAATCCATATCGCTAATTGACGTCGGCGATCAAAACGCCATGCCGCCGCAGGTGGATACGGCAGCGAAAGGCTTTCGAATCATGCGTACGCAGGACGCCACGGACGAAGTCGACGTCGCTTCAAATGGGCGGTGCGCTCTTGATACGCCGTGGCTCGACCTCATGCGTGCAAGGGGCAAGAAAGTCGTCTATTATTGTTGCGGCCAACCGTACGTCGGCCTGTCGAATCGCCCGTGTTCGACAAGCCGGTGCACTGGATGCGCCCGGCTCGTTACGACGAAGTCTGGCTGATGCCGAAAGACGAGTCCTCGCTTCCCATGACGCATGCGCTGAATACGCTGCACATTAAACGATCATCCTACGCTCGTCCATATGGGCGATTTGCTGGATATCGTCAAGGACAGCAAGGCGATGTTTCATGGCCGCAATTGACATTGCTGGCTTCATGTCGCAGTACGCCGATGCCGTCGTGTTGCATCAGTGGGGCAACGACCAGAACTATGTATATCTCGATGCTCTCTAAGGCGAGCTATCCGCTAATTCACAACTCGTCGTGGTTGCGGGACGCCGGCTACTTTTATCCGGACTTCGACGAGCAGGAGGGCCGGCCGTCAGTTGCTGCGCGCGGCGCGAGAGCATAACACGTCCCTCAGTGACTACCGCGCGAGCGCGCAACGCGCCATCGACGCAGTCAACTCTTTCCGACAGGACAAACTCGACGCCTTCGCGGACCGGTTGCTCAATCTTTGCCGCCATTGCGGAGCCAAGCTAGGCGTATGAAAAAGTCTTCACAGAAATCCATGCCGCAGCGCCTGAATGTCGGCGTATCCATCTTTTATCCGCAAGAGCGAGCAATCGCTCTGGGAAAACGGCATTTTCCAGAATTGCCTTTATCTCGTGATGCTGTTGATGCGTTCGCCGCGCGTCAAAGCCGCCTATCTCGTGACGGGCGGCGGCGATGGCGGACCGGAAGACGCAAAGCGCTTCCGGTCCGATTCTCCGGTGCCGCTCATCGACATGGAGGGAGACGGCACAGGCCAAGCTGGATCTGATGATCGAAATGAGCGCGCAGCTTGGCCGTGATCACGATGCGGGTCGGCAACGATTATGTGATCGACATCGAGCGAATCGTGTTCAATCTGCAACACGCGTTGCTGATTTCCGGCGCACTGTACGACGAAGTCTGGACGCTGCCCGAGTATGAAAAAAGCTGCGCGCCTTATTTCGAGACACTGTTTCGTGCGCCGGTGAAACTAATGCCGCATCTATGGAGCCCGGTCGTGCTTGAGCGCGAGGCGGCGAAGCTTCCTGCGGAGTTCAGATTTGGCTACAGCGGGGGTGGCGGCGCTGGCGCGTGGGCATTTTTGAACCGAACGTCTGCATGGTGAAAACCGGCTATATACCGATGCTCTCGTGTGAGATGGCGCATCGCGCGAATCCCGACATGCTTGAGCGCGTGTGGGCGTACAACACGTTCACGTTCAAACTCAAAGAGCATCCGGCGTTCGCGGAATTTGCCCAGAGCCTGGAATTGTCAGACGCGGGCTGGCTTCGTTTGAAGGGCGCTTCTTTCCTTTTGCGCAGATCGTGCCGCGCTCGGTGGATGCCGTCGTCAACCATAAAGAACCCGCAGAACTACGTCTATTACGAGGCGCTGTACGGCGGATACGACACGCAATGGTACCGTGTACGGCGCGAACGCATCGTATCGTTGGTAATGGATGCGTCCGGAGCTGATGCTCCGAATGGCTCGGGGCGATTGGTAGTCATGCCATCGTCCCGGGCAGGGCGAAGCCTACCGCGTCACTTGCACGGGAATTTTCGAATCGCAGAAATCGTGTTTGTCGCAAGCAGCACGGATCTGCAAGGATCATAAGTCGTCGCAGTACAGGCCGCTCGACACTCCTCAGTCGAGGCCGGGCGGCAACGACGCACGAGAAGTCAACTTCACTTGCGCAGTACCCGCACCGAAACCGGCAACCTGATACAAGCTGTCAACCACACAAAAACCGACGTCTCAACCGAGCGTCGGTTTTTTATTCCCCTGACGTGTCTCGGCCATTTCCCGGCCAACTCCCTCGCTTACAAGTAAAATTCCGTCACTTTGCCATGCGTACGTTTGCCGGACATTGCCAAAAGGACAGATACAGCGACGGCAAACGCACCCGTAGCGTAAAAAATTCAACAAAACATAGATAGGAGGCGTCATGCCAGTCGTCCACGGAGCATGTTGTTGCTCTACGCGGTGATCGCGATCGCAGTTCTAATTCTGACGATCACGCACTATAAGGTATATCCGTTCCTCGTCTTCATGATCGTGTCCGTACTGCTCGCGCTCGCAGTCGGCATGCCGATGGACAAAATCGTCAAGGCGTTCGAAACCGGTAACGGAAATAAGCTCAGGCACATTGCCATCATCGTGGGCCTGGGCACGATGATGGCCGAGTGCGGCGGCACCGAGTGCACCGCCAATACGCTGATCAATCTCTTCGGCGAGAAAAAAAACATCCATTGGGCGATGATGGTCGTCGCTATCATCGTCGGCTTGCTGGTGTTCTTCGAAGTCGACTTCGTGCTGCATTCCAATCGCGTTCACCGTCGCCAAACGCACGGGCAAGTCGCTGCTGCTGATCGGTTGCCGATGGTTGCGGGCCTGTCCGTCGTGCACGGTCTGATTCCGCCGCACCCGGGCCGCACTGCTCGCAGTGCAGGCGTACCACGCGGATATCGGCAAAACGATCGCGTATGGTCTGATCGTCGGCATTCCGACCGCGATCGTCGCGGGTCCGCTCTTGCACTGCTCATCAGCCGTTACATCAAGCTGCCCGACGCCAACGCGCTCGCTGACCAATTCGTGCAGAAGCACGGCGACACGCAGAAGAAGCGCGAGTTTCCGAGCTTTGGTATCACGCTGTTCACGATTCTGCTGCCAGTTATCCTGATGCTGGTCGGCAGTTGGGCGGATCTTTTCACGCCTAAGACCTTGCCGAACGATCTGCTGCGCTTCGCAGGCCAGTCGGATATCGCGGTGCTAGTCAGTTTCTGGACGTTCGGCGCGAAGCAGGGTTTCAACCGCGAGCAGACTCAGAAATTCTGCGGCGAGTGTCTCGCGCCGATTGCGGGTATCACGTTGATCATCGGTGTAGGCGGCGGCTTTGTTTGGTCAGGTTCTGTGCGACAGCGGTATCTCCCAGCAAATCGTGGCGACGGCGTCGCAGGCGAGTCTGTCGCCGCTACTGCTCGGCTGGTTCGTCGCGGCGCTGATTCACCTCGCCCCCAGTTCGGCCACGGTTGCAATGACTACCGCGTGCGGCATCGTCGCGCCGATCGCGTCGGTGGCGAGCGGGTCATGTCAGTCCGAAATTGCTGGTGCTCGCTACTGGTTCGGGCTCGCTGATCTTCTCGCACGTGAACAACGGCGGGTTCTGGCTGATCAAAGAATATTTCGGGATGACGGTGGGGTAGACGTTCAAGACGTGGTTGCTGCTGGAAACCAGCATCTCGTTCGTGGGGCTAGGATTGACCTTCGCGCGCGCGGCAGTCGTGTAAGGAGATTTCGATGATCTGATCGCAATGGGTGTCTCGGGCGCCGGGAAAAGCCGCATCGGCGAAATGCTGGCTGAGCGGCTACACTGTCCTTTCACCGATGGCGACGCGTTTCACAGCGCCGGCCAACAAGGAAGGGCATCCCTTTGACCGATAACGACCGCTAGTCGTGGCTGAAAACCATCCGCGCCGCGATCGAAGAAAAGCAGCGCGCGGGCGAAACGGCCATGTTCACGTGTTCGTCGCTGAAGCGCTCGTATCGCGACGTGCTGCGTGACGGCAATAAGGACGTGTGCTTTCGTCTACCTAAAAGGCACGATAAAAACGCTGAAGGAGCGCCTGACCACGCGCACGGGCCACTTCTTCGATCCGTCGCTGCCGCAAAGCCAGCTCGACACGCTCGAAGAACCGGGCGATGACGAAGCGATCACGGAGAGCATCGAGCTGACGCCCGAGCAGATTGTCGATAACGTGTTGGAAAAGTTGAAGACGTGGTAAGATGAAAAAAAGGGCAGGCCTCACGGCCCGCCCCTTCCACACCACAGTGTGTACGGGTCCGTACACGGCGGTTCGGATCCGCTGTCCGGCTAGACATTCAACGATGAAAGACCAAGCGATCGCAGAAAGCGATTTGTC
>LELG01000339.1 GCA_001045575.1 Candidatus Burkholderia pumila | reverse complement strand
GGTGCGCAACGGCTACTTGCCCAAACGCGAGGTATTGACGGCGACCGGGCCGGTCCCCGTGAAGGTGCCGAAGGTACGCGATCGATCAGGATCAGGGGGTGAAGTTCAATTCATCGATCGTCCCGCCATACGTGAGAAAATCGCCCCCCTTGTTAGCGCGGCGCTGCCGTGGCTGTATCTGAAGGGCATCTCGACGGGCATATGGGCGAGGCGCTGCGTGTCCTGCTCGGCGAAGACGCGAAGGGCTTGTCGGCGAATATCGTGAGTCGGTGCGCAGTGGGCCGGAGAGCATACTGAGTGGAGCCGGCGTGACCTGTCAAAATATACTACGTCTATTGGTGGGTCGACGGCATTCACACCGGGCTGCGCAGCGAGAACTCCGACGGCCAATGCCTGCTGGTGATCATCGGCGTGAAACCGGATGGGAGCAAAGAGCGCGTGGTAATCGGTGACGGGTATCGGCAAACGAAGGCATTGTGGCCTTGAGCTGCTGCTCGATCTGAAAGCGCGAGGCTTGCAAGCGGGTCCAAGACTGGCCGTCGGCGACGGTGCAATGGGCTTCTGGGCGGCTCTGGAAGAGGTGTTTCCAGCAACGCGCGGCCAGCGCTGCTGGTTTCACAAGATGGGCAATGTGCTCAATGCGCTACCCAAGTCGCAACAAGCATGAGCAAAGACGGACATGCAGGCAATCTGGATGACCGCCACTCGAGCCGACGCGTACGCCGCTTTCGATCGTTTCATGTCGATCCATTCGGCGAAATATCCGAAGGCAACCGAGACGCTGAAAAGGATCGTGAGAGCTTGTTGGCATTTTACAACTTCCCCGCTGAGCACTGGCAGTATTTGCTGACGACCAACGGGATCGAATCGACGTTCGCGACGGTACGTCATCGCACGACGCGTACGCGTAACTGCGTGTCGCGGCTTATCTTCCTCGGTCTGGAATTCAAACTGCTCGAGGAGGCGGAGAAAACCTGGCGCCGCATCAACGAACTGGAAAAGATTAAGCTGTTGCTCGAAGGCGTCCCCTTTAAAGACGGCGAACCGGTGCAAGACGATCGACCGGTTCAGCAGAAACTCGCCGCTTGAAATCAAACGTCGCGATGCTGTTCATACATCACTCTTGACGTTAGCTCCATCGTCACCTCTTGGAGTACGTACCGTCCATCACATAATATTAAGCAGCTAATAATTCAATGATTTTTTAACTCACCACACTAGTCCTTCACCACCATCAAGTTGGACAGGGGACTCCCACCCCCCCCCCAAGCTGTTGCGCATGCTCGGCGCACCAAAAGGAAACGGCGGTCTCTGAAAGAGCCAAGAGCCGCCGTCCGATGGTTATTGAGGTTGCGGCGTTTCCCGCACTTTGCGCGGACGGCCGCGCGGCAGCGGCGACATCCGCCGGTTCGCCGCGCCCGACGCCCACTCCCGATACGCGTCGCTTCCGAGCACCCAACCCTTGAGTGTGGCCTGAAGAAGGCGGTTCGCTTCGCGCTCGTCGAGCGGCGGCTCGCAGAGTTCCTTGTAAGCGTGCTGGCGTTCGAACGGCGTGTTGCCGAGTGACCAGAACAGCGAGTGGTCGGTGATGAGGGAATCGAGCGTCAACCCGACGTGATGCCGGTAGCTCGACCACTTGTAATCTTGCGGCGTCGCCACGAGCTGCGCGCGCACCGGCGCCATTTCGACGACGCGTGTGGCTAGCAGAAAGTAGCGCTCGCCTTCGATGACCGTCGCGCGGTAGCGTCCTTCCCACAATGTCCCGCGCCGCATGTAACGCCGGTTGAAGTGCGCTACGTAACGACGACCGACGGCCTGCATCGCTTTGGGCAAGCTCGCCTCGTCGCGCGGCGTGACGAGCAGATGGACCGCCTGCGGCATCAGGGCGTACGCGTGAATGGAAAGATGATGATCGCGCGAGGCCGTCCTCAGGCAGTCGATGAAAAGCTCGTAGTCCTGGTCGTCTATGAAGGCGGGCTGCTGGTCAAGACCACGCAGGATGACATGCTGCGGCTGTTCGGGAACATAGAGTCGTGCAAGCCGTGCCATTCTTGATATTCCATTGGTCGCGTTTGTGGTACCCCATTCGGGAGCCAAAGTGAGTGAAGAGAGCCTAAGGGTTGCATCTAAGGCTTCGCGGACACCACAATACGTGCAAGCCTCGTAACGCACTCCGAAATCGCTTCGCCCTAGGGAAAATGCTCTACGGCGCCGCTATGGTTTATGTGAAATGTTGTGTTCATAATGGGCGTGCTTTTGGAGGAGCACAAATAAAATAAGTCATTTTGTTGGGGATCGCAGCGCTGACGTGTATGTCGGACTGGGGCACATATGCGCAATCTGCCGAGTCCATCTATGTAAGGCAGGCGAGCTTCACGCTCGGTTACTTCGCCACTGACCACATTGCCGCGGAACTCGAAATGAGCATCCCGCCCACGTTCGATCTCGAAGGCACCGGCACGCTCTCGCAGTACGGCAAAATCGGCGAGGCCAAGCAATGGAATCCCACGCTGCTCTTCAAGTACTTCCTCATGGCCCCCAGGCGAATTTCCGGCCGTTCGTCGGTCTCGGTGTGACGCGCGTCTGGTTCAGGGACGCGAAGATCACCAACGGCAGCTTCGAAAGCGGCGTACTGCATGGTCCGACCAGCGTCGATACAGATAGTTCGTGGGCACCCGTGTTTAATATCGGCGCTGTCTACAATTTCTCTCAGCACTGGTTTGCCGGTTTGCCGGTTTGCCGGATTAGTTTCATTCATTCCGTTGAAGGCGATGGCGACGTTGAACACCGCAGCGCAAACGCCTGTCGGCACGCTCAATGTTCAATCAAAAGCCAAAGTCACCATCAATCCGATCGTGACTTATCTGCGTGTGGGCTATCGCTTTTAATTCACGTTGCCGATTAGCTTCGGCATCGAAGAACACGTTTCAATTCCGCAAAGAAAAACGCCGTCATTCGCTCGAACATGACGGCGTTTTCATATTCCCGCAGCTTGTAAATGTGACCGTGGATCGAGTGAAATTGACCTGTTCCCCGCGTTTAGTACGATGACGATGTAGGAGTTCGTTCCAGAAAGAGAGGAACGGCAATGAAAAAGCGATTCACCGAAGAACAAATCATCGGCATTTTGAAGGAAGCCGAGACGGGCC
>LELG01000338.1 GCA_001045575.1 Candidatus Burkholderia pumila | reverse complement strand
AACAGCATCAAAGATCTCGACAAGAAGCTCATGCGCTACATCCGTCAATACAACAAGCAGGCTGTCCCACTGAAGTGGAAGTATTCCGATCCAACTCGACGCATCCAGTGCAATGCATCTGGTTCAATGGAGTAGTGGCTGTTGGAGCCGCGGGCGGTTTAATTAGCTTGAGTTATAGGCTATGCGCGTGTGTGATAGCGCTTGCCGGAAGAAAGAGGAACTGCGCGACAATCGCCGCGCGGTTACAATCAGTTTTCAGGCGCTCTCTTTAAGCCGAGCCGCTCGCAGATCGATTTCGATGCCTGCGCGCCGTTCAGCGTGTAGAAGTGCAACCCGGGCGCACCGCCATCGACGAGACGGCGGCACAGGCCGGTCACCACGTCGAGGCCGAATTCGCGGATCGACTCGCGGTCGTCGCCGAAGCGTTCCAGACGATACGCGACCCACTTCGGCACTTCCGCGCCGCACATGTCGGAAAAGCGCATGAGCTGCGAGAAGTTCGTAATCGGCATGACGCCGGGCACGATGGGCACATCGACGCCGAGCTTGCGCGCTTCATCGACAAATTCGAAGTAAGCGTCCGCATTGTAGAAGTACTGCGTGATCGCCGAGTTCGCGCCTGCTTTCACCTTACGCGCGAAGTTCTCAAGATCCGCGAGCGGCGATTTCGATTGCGGATGAAACTCCGGATACGCGGCCACTTCGATATTGAACCAGTCGCCATGTTCCTGACGAATGAACGCGACGAGTTCCGACGCATAACGCAATTCGCCGACTTCGCCCATGCCCGAAGGCAGATCGCCGCGCAGGGCGACGATATGGCGAATGCCGTGGTCACGATACTGCGCAAGAATTAGCCGCAGCGCCTGTTTCGACGAGCCGATGCACGACAAATGTGGCGCGGCCTCGAAGCCTTCCGATGCCATTTCGAGCACGGTATCGAGCGTGCCTTGCTGCGTAGAGCCGCCCGCGCCGAAAGTCACGGAGACGAACTTAGGCGACAGCTTTCTCAATTCCGCGCGGGAGGCGCGCAGCTTCTGCACGCCCTCTTCCGTTTTCGGCGGAAAAAACTCGAATGAGAATTCGATCGGTTTCATGATGTTTTGATACGCACGGCAGCGCCCTGCCGCATCAACCGAAATTGCGTTGTCCGAAGATCAGAGCCGACAGCAGCCACGACACGATGCTGTACAGAATCGACCCGAAGAACGCGGACCAGAATCCCGACACTTCGAAGCCCTTCAGCAGCGACGAGCACAGCCAGAAGCACAGCGCATTCACGACGAGAATGAACAACCCGAGCGTGAGAATCGTGACCGGCAGCGTCAGGATGATGAGCACCGGACGAATGATCGCGTTGATCAAGCCCAGCACGACCGCGACGATCAGCGCCGTGCCGAAACTGCGAATGTGAATCGACGGCACGAGATAGGTGATGATCAAAAGCGCAAGCGCGTTGATCATCCATGTCAGCAGCACGGTCATCGGGCAAATCTCCGGTTGAGGCATTTGCGGCAAAGGGACACCAGCGTGTGCGATTAATAGCGATAGTGATTCGGCTTGAACGGACCGTTCTTGTCGACGCCGATGTAGCCAGCCTGCTCGTCGCTCAGCACGGTCAGTTCGGCACCGATGCGGCCCAGATGCAGACGCGCGACCTTCTCGTCGAGATGTTTCGGCAGCACGTACACCTTGTTCTCGTACTTGTCGCCCTGCGTGAACAGTTCGATCTGCGCAAGCGTCTGGTTCGTGAACGAGTTCGACATCACGAACGACGGATGGCCCGTCGCGCAGCCAAGGTTCACCAGACGGCCTTCAGCCAGAATGATGATCTTCTTGCCGTCCGGGAACACGATGTGATCGACCTGCGGCTTGATGTTGTCCCACCTGTACTGGCGCGTCGAAGCAATATCGATTTCCGAATCGAAGTGGCCGATGTTGCAGACGATCGCGTTGTTGCGCATCGCCTTCATGTGGTCGTGGTTGATGACGTGATAGTTGCCCGTCGCCGTCACGAAGATGTCGGCCTTGTCGGTGGCGTATTCCATCGTCACGACGCGGTAGCCTTCCATCGCGGCTTGCAGCGCGCAGATCGGATCGATTTCCGTGACCCACACGGTCGCGCCCAGACCGCGCAGCGATTGCGCGCAGCCCTTGCCCACATCGCCGTAACCGACCACGACTGCGATCTTGCCGGCGATCATCACATCGGTTGCGCGCTTGATGCCATCGACCAGCGATTCACGGCAGCCATACAGATTGTCGAACTTCGACTTCGTGACCGAATCGTTCACGTTGATGGCCGGGAACGGCAGGCGTCCTTCCTTTTTCATCTGATACAGACGGTGCACGCCCGTGGTCGTTTCTTCCGTCACGCCCTGAATGTGCTTGAGGCGCGTGGAGTACCACATCGGATCGGCGTCGAGGTGACGCGCAATCGATGCGTACAGCGCGACTTCTTCTTCGTTCGTCGGCTTGCCGATGACCGAGCGGTCCTTCTCCGCCTTCGAGCCGAGGATGAGCAGCAGCGTCGCGTCGCCGCCGTCATCGAGAATCATGTTGGCGAATTCGCCGTTCGGCCATTCGAAGATGCGGTGCGAGAACTCCCAGTATTCATCGAGCGACTCGCCCTTGAACGCGAACACCGGCGTGCCACCTGCGGCGATTGCTGCTGCCGCGTGATCCTGCGTCGAGAAAATATTGCACGATGCCCAGCGCACGTCCGCGCCCAGCGCAGTCAGCGTTTCAATCAAAACGCCTGTCTGAATGGTCATGTGCAGCGAACCGGCGATGCGCGCGCCCTTCAGCGGCTGCTGCACCTTATACTCTTCGCGCGTCTGGATCAGACCCGGCATTTCCGTCTCGGCGATATAGAGTTCCTTGCGGCCCCAGGCAGCAAGCGACATGTCGGCGACGATGTAATCCTTGGAATCTTTGGAATCGAGAACTGCGGCGTTCATCACGCTCTCCTTTCTAAATAAAAAGTATGGTATGTATAGACTGGGGACATGATTGTATGGTTGACACATCGTCGGAGATATCGTTGACACGTTCATCTTGGCGCATTGGGCTGATTGAGGTCAAACGTCATGAGTCGATGATGAGCGAAGTAGAAGTCATAGGTGTCGGCAGTTTTAGGGTTCGGACGTGCGGCGATCTCCAGGCG
>LELG01000337.1 GCA_001045575.1 Candidatus Burkholderia pumila | reverse complement strand
CAGAGCGCCCAACTCCATATCGCGCTGCCAGCACCTCTGTCCCAACGCCACCCGCGAGGTACTCATCAACTACTTGCTGCCGGAACTGCTCGTTGTACTTCGCCATGAAAAACACCCAAAAGGTCAGGCCAACAACACGACCTCCTCCAGCAGCGCGGCGAATGCGAATTACACGATGTTCGCTCAGATCAAAAACCTCGTCGGCGGCCCGACGATCGGTATTGCAAGCATCATTATCAATAATTATAGCAGCTATTTCACCGGTCTGCAATCGGTGGCGAACTCGGCTAGCAGCACGTCGGCGCGCCAGTCGCTCATCAGCAGCGCGCAGTCGCTCGCCGATCAGCTCACGAGCGCCGGCCAGCAGTACGACCACCAGCGTCGCTAGAGCGTCAACACGCAGTTGACGAGCGCGGTATCGCAGATCAATACGTACACGAAGCAGATCGCGGATCTCAACACGCAGATCGTCGTGGCGACATCGGGCGGGTAGTCGCCGAATAAGTTGATGGATCAGCGCGATCAGGCCGTCACGAATCTGAGTTCGCTGATCGGCGTGTCCGTGGTGACGCAGTCGAACGGTAATTACAACGTCTACGTGGGTAACGGTCAGCCGCTCGTCGTAGGCAATTCGCAATACGGTTTGCAGACGGTCACGTCGCCAGCCGATCCGTCGCCTATGCGAGCAAGGACGGCTCGACGCAAACCACCGCGAACACGACCTATCTCGATGACAACGCGCTCACCGGCGGCACCAGCGGCGGCCTGATCGATTTCCGCAACGACACGCTCGATCCCGCACAAGCCAGGCTCGGCGCGATCGCCACGAGCTTCGCTGCGCAATTGAACGGCCAGAACGCGCTCGGCATCGACCTGAATGGTCAGGCAGGCGGCGCGCTCTTTACGACCGGTTCGCCGACCGTGTACTCGAACGCGCGCAATCAGGGCACCGGCACGCTGTCTGTCGATCTCGCCGATGCTACGCAGCCGCCGACCAGCGACTACAAGGTGTCCTACAACGGTACCAACTACAACGTCACCGATTCGAGCGGCAACGCAGTCGGCTCGTTCACGGGCACGACCGGCACGGTCGCGGGCATGAAGATCACTGTCGCGTCCGGCATGGTGCAAAAGGGCGATTCCTTCACCATTCAGCCGACGCGCTCCTCGCTCGACAACTTCGCGTTCGCAACGACGAACCCCGGCGCGATCGCTGCCAGTTCGCCCGCGACGAGTTCGGCCACGACCGGAAACACCAGCTCGGCCGCGATTCATCGGCGACGGTGAGGAAGGGCTACAGCATTCCGACCGATATAAAGCTCACGTACGACTGACGGCGAGCACGTTCACGTCGAACGTTGATGTCACCGTCGGCACGCAGACGTACACCGCCGGCACGCCGATTTCCTACGATCCGTCGAAGGGCATGACGTCCACGTCGAACAGCATCAGCGCGACGATCAGCGGCAAGCCCGCGAACGGCGACTCGTTCAATGTCGCCGCGAACAAGGGCGGCACGAGCGACGGCACCAACGCGCTCGCCATGTCGAATCTCGTCTCGACGAAATCGATGAACAGCGGCACCGATACGCTGACGAGCGCATATTCGAACTACTATCAACCAGATCGGCAACTAGACGAACCAGCTCAAGAGCACGAGCACGTCGCAAACGGCGCTGCTGAATCAGGCGACGTCGACGCAACAGGCCGTGCAGGGCGTGAACCTAAACGAAGAAGCCGCCAATCTGATGCAGTACCAGCAGCTCTATCAAGCGAACAGCAAGGTGATCCAGATCGCTTCGACGCTGTTCCAGACGATTCTCGGCGCCCTCAACTGAAGCCACTAGCGATGCGAATTTCCAGTTCCCAATACTTCAATCTGAACTTCTCGTCGATGAGCGATTAGCAGAGCGGGCTCGCCACGATGTATCAGCAGATTTCGTCGGGCAAGCGCATCACGACAGCGTCCGACGATCCGCTCGGCGCGGCGCAGGCCGTGAATCTGACGATCCAGGGTGCAGCGCTGTCGCAGTACAGCACCAACCAGACGCAGGCGCTGTCGTCGCTTCAACTGGAAGACTCGACGCTCAGCAGCGTCAGCAACGTGATGCAGAGCATTCAGACGCAGGTCGTGCACGTAGGCGACAGCTCGCTGACGGATGCGGATCGCGGCTCGATTGCAACGACATTGCAGAATTACCGCGATCAGTTGTTCGGCCTCGCTAACACGACGGACAGCAACGGCAACTATATTTTCTCGGGCCTCAAGGGCGGCCAGGCGGCGATCTCGAACGATCCGTCGGGCGGCGGCGTGAAGTACGGCGGCGACTTCGGACAGCGCAGCGTGCAAATCAGTTCGAACCGCACGGTGGCGGTCGGCGATACGGCGGCATCGGTTTTGCAGGCGGTGTCGCCCACGGAAAGTGCGGCCGTGTCGAGCGCGGCGACGTACAAGATCGACTTCTCGGTATCGGCGACGGACGGCTCCACGAGCTACACCATCACGACGCTGCCGCCGGCACGAAATCGGCGGCAGCGCCATACACGGCGGATTCGAAGATCACGCTGGGCGGACAGTCGGTGAAGATCAGCGGCGCGCCGGTGGATGGCGGCAGCTTCTCGGTGCAGCCGGGAACGTCAGCCAATCCGGATGTATTCGCCACGCTGAAGCAGCCGGTGACGGGATCGAGCGCAGCGCAGACTAACCTCACGAACGCGCTGGCGACGGCGGGCACGCAGATCAGCAACTCGCACAACAACGTGCTGACCATGCAGACGATGGTCGGCGAACGCGAGCAGTAAGTGCAGGCGCAGCAGACGCTGACTTCGACGGGCACGACGCAGAACAAGTCGGATCTCGCCAATCTGACGAGCATCGATCTGGTGTCGTCGATCAGTTCGTACGGAGCTGACGCAGAACTCGCTGCAAGCCGCGCAGATGGCGTTTTCCCAGATTCAGAAACTGTCGCGCTATTCAACTATCTGAGCGGCTGATTCAACTGCGCTTGCAGGTTTCACGAACAGCGCCCCATTCAGGCGCTGTTTTTTTATGCGCTTTTGAAACGAAGTGATTTACGCGCGGTGAAGCTGTGCCCATGGCCGTGAGCGACGAAGCTTGCGGCCCGCGCCATGAATCCGGGGACATAGGGGGTCGTCGCTGCTGAAAGCGGCGCTGACAAGAGAGAACCTGCGACAAGCGCT